>CALGOH010000012.1 GCA_937957985.1 uncultured Verrucomicrobiae bacterium | reverse complement strand
CCTCGATCCGCTGGCCGCCGAAGTTCGCGCCGAAGGCGGTCGGCACCGTGAGCCCCGACGCCACCGAAAATCCGGGCAACAGCGTGAACGCGGTCTCCGCGGGAACCAACTATCTGGTGAACTCCGGCGCCGCCTTCGATGCCACCAAGGCGATCAGCGGCACCTTCGATTTCTACATTGTCGAATCTGGCAATTACTCGAACGGGGCCTTCCTCATCGGGGATGTTCAGGATGGACTGACAGGCAATGCGGGCGAGTTTCTCCGCGTCGACCTTCGTGAAAGAACCTTTGGGGCACGCGCCAACATCCTCGATGGAAGTGGCACGACCGTTTTCGACGGATCGGGCAACAATACCTACCAAATCGAGACGAACGAATGGTATTCCGCGAGCTTTACTTGGACTCCGACGGGCGGGAAGACCGGCGACTTCTCGATCTCCTGGACGGGGGCTCAGGGGGCCAAGGGTCCCATGACCGTGTCCGGTTACACCTTCGACAGCGCCGCGGTTTTCTTCGGCTTCGGCACTCTGGACGACGAGGCTCGCTTCGACAACCTCAGCATCACCGGAACGACTTTCACCGGGAACTACTGGGATACCGACGGCAGCACGGCCGGGTCCGGCGGTGCCACCCCGGCCGGCACATGGGATGCCGCCACAGCCAATTGGAATCCGCTGGCTGACGGCACCGGCACCACCGGCGCGTGGAGTGCCGGTGCGACCGCAGTGTTCGCCGCGGGAACGGATGCCACGGGATCCTACACGGTCACGGTGGATGGCAGCCGGGACATCGGCGGCCTTTTTGTCGAGGAGGGTTCGCTGACGCTGGCCGACGGAACCTCCGGGGCCCTGAATGTGACGGCTTCCGACACCGCCCTGCTGATTCAACCGGGCGCCGATGCGACGATCGAAGTTCCCTTCACCGACTCCGGCACGGAAGTGCTCACCAAGGGCGGCGACGGCACCCTCACCCTCAACGCCGACAACAGTGGTGCCACGGGCGGCCTGGTGCTCGGTGGCGGTGTGACGCAATTCGAATCTCCCGCCTCGATCAACGGCTCCGGCGAGACCGTGACACTCGGATCCCTGGGCGCCATGGTCTTCGGCGCTTCCTTCGTCGACACCAACATCCCGACGGCGCTCGACCGGATCGTCACGACCTCGACCGGGACCGTGGCCGCCGACAACTACGCCTCCACGGCTTTCGACTTCAGTTCTCCGGGTCTCACCGACGTCTCGCTTGGGGCGGTCGGCACTGTCACCTATACCGGCACGCTCACTCCGGGTGGAACCACCTACCGCCTCGGCGGCGGTGGCGGCACACTGACCATGGCGAATGCCTTCGGCGCCGCGGGTGATTCGTTGGATGTACGAGGGCCGGGAACAGTGATCCTCGCTGCAGCGAACGGCTACGACGGCAGCACCACTCTCACCGACGCGACGCTTCAGCTTGATTCATCGGGCGCTCTCCCGAGCGGCACGTCGTTCACGATCAACAGCGGCACCCTGCGACTCAATGGCAATGATGCATCCGTCATCGCCGGGGCCCTGAATGATGGAGTGATCGAGAACGGCAGCGCTACGACGAATGCCACTTTCACAGTGGACAACGCGTCCACCAACACCTTCTTCGGCACGATTCAGGATGGCGGCGCGGCCGCGCTGGCGTTTAACAAGGACGGGGCCGGCAACTTCAAGTTGATCGGTGCTCAAACCTTCAGTGGGAACACGACCATTACCGACGGGATCCTGGAGATCGGGAGCAGAAATGATGGAGGTGGCACGCTCGGGAGCGGCAGCTACGGTGGAGACATCGCCATCGCCGCCGGAAGCGAACTCTGGACCTGGAACAACACGCAGGAATTCTCGGGTGTCATCAGCGGGGATGGCGATGTGTGGACGTGGTCCGGCTCCGACCTGACCCTTTCCGGTGAGAACACCTACACCGGCGAAACGCGGATTTGGTCGGATACGACCTCCGGCAGCAGCCTCACAGTCTCTTCCCTCAACAGCGTCACCGTAGGCAGCATCGAAACCGGGAGCGGAACGGTGGCTACCCCCATTGCAAGCAGTTCGCTCGGAGCGCCGACCACCGAGGCTGATGGCACGATCTATCTCTCCAGGACCGGCAAGCGTGCGAGCTGCACCCTCAGGTATGTGGGCCTCGGCGAAACGACAGACCGCGTCATCAACGTGGGGTTTGACAGTTCGTCCAAGCAGACGATTGATGCCGACGGCTCAGGTCTGCTGGAATTCACCTCACCCTTCACGATATCGGCGGGGAGCGGCACTGCCTCGGGTGGCATAATCCTCCGGGGCACCGGCGACGGTGAACTCGCCGAGATTGGGACGATCCCGGGATCCTTGGAGAAGAATGATGCGGGAACTTGGACGGTGAATGGAACGAACAGCGTCGACGCGACCAACGTTGCCGCTGGCAAACTCGTACTCAATGGGACCTTCACCTCGAGAACAGGGACCTTCAATGTCAGTGGCACCAGTACCCTTGGCGGCACCGCAACAATTACTGACAGCACGCCCGGCGCGGTGAACGTGGTCCTGGCGGCAGGTGCCAGCCTCGAGCCCGGCACCTCTGTGGGCACCCTGACGGTCGACGGCGACCTCGACATCTCGGCAACTGCCGGCGGCGCGGGAGTTCTCGACTTCGAACTCGATACCATTCTCGCCAGCGACGCGATCGACGTGACCGGAACGCTGACCATCGGTAGCGGGGCGCTAGGCTTGAGCGACTTCGTCTTCACCGACCTCGGCGGACTCGAGAACGGCACCTACACGCTGATCAGCAGCGGTGCAGCGGTCAGTGGCACGCTGGATGGCGCGGACACGAACGGCACTCTCGGCTTGGCCACCATCGACCTGCAGATCAGCGGCAGCGGCACCGACATCGAACTGGTCGTAAGCGGTCTGGCCGGCGGCGACACGACGCCTCCGGTCTGGGACGGCGGGTATCCCCTTGTTGACGGGATCACCTCCAGCGGCGCCACGGCACGCGGGCAGATCGACGAGGACGGCACGGCCTATTTCGTGGTGGTGGCCGACGGCGCGACGGCTCCGACCTCGGCCCAGGTCAAGGCCGGCAACGACGCGAGCGACTCGCCGGCCATCGACAGCGGCAGCATCGCCCTGACGGCCAGCACCGAGAACACCGCCGCCATCAGCGGCCTGAGTCCCGGCGCACCCTACGACGTTTACTTCGTCGCCGAGGACGACGAAGGGTCGCCCAACCTGCAGACGACTCCGGTGAAGGTGGACATCACCACCCTGACGCTCTTCGCGGAGTGGTCCGGTGGAGCGGGCTTCGAGATCGACACCAACGGCGACGGCATCAGCAACGGCATGGCCTTCCTGCTCGGGGCGGCCGGTCCGAACGCGGACGCCACCGGACTGCTGCCAACCGTCAGCGAAAGCGGCGGCGACCTGATCCTGGTGTTCGACTGCCTGGCGATCGCCGACCGCGGGAGCGCGGAGCTTCGGGTCGAGCACAGCAGCGACCTCGGTGTCGGCGACCCGTGGGAGGCCACCGTCGACGAGGTGCCGGACTCCGACGACGCCGTCGCGGACAACGGCGTGACCTTCGTGGTCGATGAGGTGGTCGTCGATCCGCTTCACCGGGTGACGGCGACCATCGACTCGGCGGAGGCCGGAGGCTCCGGCAGGCTGTTCGGACGCCTCGAAGCGACCGAGTAGGCCCGGTCAGAAAGCATCATCCCAACGCCGGCTCCGAGATCGGGGCCGGCGGCTTTCGTTCCCGGCTCCAAAGGACCGCCGATCTCCGAATCGGCATCCCCTCCGGATTCCCAAAGATGCCGATTCGGAGATCGGCGGTCCGTCATTCGCGGGATGCACTGCTGAAAGGCCAGTCTTCCGGCTTCGCGCAGAGCCCGGCCTTCACCGGATTGTTCCGGATGTAGGCCAGCGCCCGGTTGAAATGGCTCTCGTCGCGGATGTAGCGGTCAAAATAGTCCCGCGCCCAGAGAGTTCCCGTCCGCCCCAAGCACCCGTTGATCCGATGGGCGCTGTAGCGCTTCCAGCTCTGCACGACACGGTCAAGCGTCATGGAGTGGGGCCGGAACAGCACATGAACGTGATTCGGCATCACCACCCATTCGAGCAATCGATAACGCGCGCCGTCGAAATGCCGCAGGGCTTCCTGAACGATCCGGGCATGCCCGGGTTCCCGCAGCAGACAGGCACCGGCTCCCGCGTCCTCGTATCGGGCTATCCGCCTCAGCAATTCACGCCTGTCGTCGTCGTTTTCGTAGCGTAGCGCCGATCGCCAACGCTCGAGCAAGCTCCTTGGCACCGCGTCCGCCAGCCGAAAGGTCACCGCTTGGATTGCCTCCCGGAAATCCAAATGGGGCAGGTACCCCCGGGAATACCAGCCCCGCTGTCGTGATTCAGCCACAATGGATCCATATTCATATGAACAACCATTGCAAGTCTCTAGTGTCCCGCGCGGCAAGTTCGTCACCTTTCGAGACTATGGGGGTTCTTTTGAAATCAGCTCGCTGCGCTCGTCCGCCCAAGGGGTCGCGGATCTTTTTTCCAACTGCGGCGTTGTTCCTCGGTCACAAATCTCGATTTGCTCCCTCGTCACGCCTTGCATTTGGAAAAAATCTCTCGCGCGAAAGTCAACGCTCTTGCCGCGCAGGACTCTAGGTCACCATCCGCGCTGATCCGGAGATCGGGAGGCTGCGGGAATGCTGCCGATTCGGAGATCGGCGGTCCTCTCCGGCCCCTCAATCCAACTCCAGCTTCTGGATCCAGACGTTGCGGAACTTCACCGGGTTGTGGTGACCCTGGAACTTGATAGGACCGGGCTCGGGTCCCTCGGGCTTTCCGACGCCCGTCTTGCGCGGGATCTCGAAGTCGTCGTGGATGACCTCCCCGTTGTGGACCACGGTGATGCGGGCGTTCTCGGTCTTCTCGTCGCCCTCGAAACGGGCCGCGCGGAAGACGATGTCGTAGCTCTGCCATTCGCCGGCCGGGCGTGACACGAGACGGTCCGGTTTCTTGAGCTTGTAGAGGCTGCCGGCGTAGCTGTCCTTGTAGTCCTCTTCCTTGATCCCGTGGGAATTCAGGATCTGGATCTCATAGCGCTGCTGGATGTAGATGCCGGAGTTGCCATTCTCCTCGGGGTTCTTGGCATCCTCGCGGTCGTTGACATTGAACTCCACGTGCAAGCGGAAGTCCCGGTAGTTCTGGGGCGTAATAAGGCTGTCCCACTTTGGCGACGCCGTCAGCACCCCATCCTCGAACACCCACTGGTTCTTCACCTTGTCGTTCTCGGGGACGAGAACGTGCCCCCCGGAGCCAACAAGCTGAACGGCATCGGCGGGCATTCCCTCCTTGCCAGCTTCAATGATTCCCTTGGTCGTCGGAGCACCGGGCAGGACCGCGACCGAAAGGAGGAAACCCAGGGAAGCGAAAGACAGGAGCGAAAGGTGATGCTTCATGAGGAAATCAATTCAACAGAAGGTCGCGAAGGAAGCGAAGAATGAATGCACCGGGAGTTTTTGACCCCTCATCCAAAGGAGAGCTCGCCAAGCTTGCATCCGACCCAAACAGTCTATTGAGACTTCGCGAACTTTGCGACCTTCTGTGGAAATCCAAGGCACCATCCAATCCTATGGAAACTCAAGAGTGCGGAGATAGGCGATGAGGTCGCGCATCTCCTTCTTGGTCAGAATCTGGTCCATCGGCGGCATGGTGGACACCGCGCTCGATACCGCCTTGATTTCCGATCGGGAATACTCCCTGCGCTCCTGGTCGACCGGATCGGCGATCGCGACGAAATCGTCGGCATCCTCCAGCAGGGTGCCGCCGACGATGCCGCCATCATTCAAGGTGAGCGACACCATGCCGAAGCCGGAGGCGATTCGCGCGTTGGGCTGGATCAGGGACTCCAGGAGATAGGCCGGCTCGGTCCTCTTGCCGACGTCGTGCAGCGAAGGCCCCGCCACCCCGCCCTTGCGGTCGGGATTCGCAATGTGGCACTGGAAGCACTGGGCGGCACCGTGCCGGTAGAAGACCCGGCGCCCGAGGTCGGGATCACCTCCCTCGAGCGTCAGGCGGAAAGGTGCCAGAGGATCATCGGATGGAATGCCGGCCCGATAGGACTCCAAGGCCGCCTTCACCTCGGGTTCGGGACGCTTGGCGGCGGCCTCGACCACGTCCAGTTGAATCCCGAGCGGCAAGTCCCCGATCCTGCCGAGCATCTCCCGGATCACCTCAGCCGCCCCGTCCACCTTGAGTCCGGCCAGTTCGGCCAGCGCCACCTGGCGGTCAAAGGTTTCCCCGCCGTCGAGCATCGCCCGGGCCTCGACCAGCGCCTCGTCCGGCGCGACATCCGCCAAGGCCTGCAAACTCGCCTTGCGGACTTCGGGATCCCTGGAGCGGATCGTCTGCTTCAGAATGGAGACCAACTCGGGTCCGGCTTCCTTGCGCAGGCTCTTGAGGGCGGCGAGTCGCACGCCGAGAAGGTTCTCGTCGCTGAGAAACTGGGCTTTGAGCGTGGCCGGCGACGGCGCGACGCCGAAGTCGTTCCCTGTCTCGAGCGCCTCCGCCAGCACCATGCCTCCGGCACTTCGGAACAGACGCCGGAGTCCCTCGGAAACAGGCTCCGCGACCGACTTCAGGCTGCGGTCGCCCGACAGCGGACGGATCTTCCCCGTGGTGGGATCGCCAGCCGGCGGATTCTCCCAACGCTTGAGCTGGAACAAGGCCTCGACCCGGGTCTCCTCCGGAAGGCGGTCGTCCTCCGCCATGGCAAGCAGGACGAGCGCCCCCTCGGGTTTGCCGACGCGGAAGATGGCGTTGATGATCCGGTAGTCGATCGCCTTTGTCGAAGTGCCGACCAGATGGGTCGCGGCGGCCAGTGCCGGACGAGCCTCCTCGATGTAGCCGTCGTTGATCGCCTGGATCGTCTCGATGACCAGCGCGGGATCCTTGTCGGAGAGGAAATGCCGGATCTCCCCGTCGCCGAGACGCCGCAGCGCGATGATCAGGCCGAGGCGCACCTCGGATGAAGGGTGATCCTTGAACTTGAGAAGATCCTCCGCGGTTCCGTTCGCCTCGGCGATCAGGCGCATCCCGTGGACCGCCCCATGGCGCAGGTAGGCGTCCCCATCGGCATTGCGCTCGAGGACCTTGACCAGATTCGCGACGTCCTCCCGATGCCCCAGTTTCCCGATTGCGATGGATGCGAGCATCCGGGTGTTGGGATTCGAATCCTCCAGAAGCGTGATCAGCGCCGAACGCCCCGCCTGCGCCCGGGCGTCACCGAGCGCCTGGGCCACCTGCCCGCGGATCCGCCACTGGTCGTCCTCCGTCAGTCCCACCAGAGCTTCGATGGAGGCGTCGTCACGCTGCAAACGGGCCAACTGGCCCAGGCCCCAGACGCCGTGAAGACGGGTCACCAGGGGATTCGCCGCGTCGGTGGCGGCGATAAAATGAGTGCGGTTCTCCGCATCCTTGGCGAGGGCGAACTGAGCCCGCTGACGCACCCGCAGGTCCCGGTGCTTCAGCAGCTCCGCCAACTTCCCGGGCGCCAGACGACCGAAGCCACCGGCGAACAGCGACCTGACCTCCGCCACCACCGGCTTGGCGACCTCCTTCGGATCATGAAACACGAAGATCGTTCCGAATTCGTAGGTCTTCCACCCTCCAGTGAAATCACTTACGTAAATTTTCCCGTCATATCCAAACTCGATGTCCGTGTTCAGAAAACCCGTGATGAAGCTGTCGTCACTGCCCACCCGATAGCCCGCGCCGCGCGGCTCCATCTCGAAGGCGATCACTTCGCTCTGCGCACCCCGGTAGTCGCAGACGAGGAAGCGGTTGTCCCATCGTTCGGCCAGCCCGGTGCCCGGATTGTAGGCCAGCCCGGAAGGACCGACCGTCAGGTGGCCCGCCGGTGGGAGGAAGGCCTTGGGGCGGTTCTCACCATCGATGTCCCACCACGACTCCGCCATCCACGGCGTGTCGTGCCGTGGGGTCACGTCGATCGCGTGGGGCCAGTTGCGAAAGCTCTGGTTGCCGCGATTCCATCCGGACACCGCACCCTCCACCATGTGGATCACCCTCGCCTTGTCCCCGAAGTCGGCGTTGTTATCGACGGAAAAGGCGACTCCATACTGATCGAAGGCGATCTCCTTGGGGTTGCGCAGGTTGTAGTGCACGACTTCCAAGCCGCTTCCGTCGGGCTCCATCCGGAAGATCGCCCCGCCATACTGGTCGTAAAGATGGCGCCCGTCGTCCGTCTTGAGGTCATAGCCCCGGTCGCCGATGGTGAAGTAGATCCGCCCATCCGGGCCGAAGGCGAAGCCGTTCAGGTCGTGCCCGCTCAGGCTCACGCTGATCCCGTAGCCCTCCTGCAGCGAGGTCCGCTCATCCGAGACCCCGTCGCCATCCTTGTCCTCCAGCATCCACACGTGCGGGATGCAGGCGAAATACACCTTGCCGTTGGCCGCCATGATGCCGGCCGCCGTGCCGTCGAGAGGGTCATCGAATCCGTCCGCAAACAGCCATGACTTGTCCGCCTTGCCGTCGCCGTCCGCATCCTCCAGCACGCGGATCTTCTCGGCATGCTTCGTGTAGTAGCCGGGCTCCTTCTTGTCCGCGTATTTCTCGTAGAGCGCCAGACGGTCCGCCGTCGTCTTCAGGCCGACCTCGTCACGGAGCCAGTACCAGTTGCGCCGGTTGTCCTCGATGCCCCGGTCGAAGCGGTGCGTCTCCGCGACGAACAAGCGGTTCCGCTCGTCCATCGAGATCGCCGTGGCATTCAGCACATCGGGTTCCCGGGCGAACACTCCGGCCTCCATCCCTTCCGGATACGTGATGGTCGCGAGCACCGCCTTGTCGGCATCCACCACTTCGACCGGATCCTCGTTCGCGGTTCCCTCGATCTTGAGTTCCCCTTCCCCGGGCAAGGCCGAAGCGAAACCGATGCAGCATGCGGAAAACAGGGATACCAGTTGAAGGCAGGAAGGCGGGCGAATCATAGGCGAAGCGGCGGCGAGGAGAGACTCTTTGACGTTCCCACCACAAGCGCTCTTTCACCGGTTCCCTTGGAGCGCGGAGGCTTGCCTCCGCTTTTGATCCACCACTCCCCGTTGCTTCATCCGCGCACAGCGCGCCGGATCTTCAGCCTCTCCCGTCCCTTCAGCCACCCCGGCTCGTCGGACTCGCACGTCAATCCGAAAGCGGAGGCAAGCCTCCGCACTCCAAAGCCGCCATTGCCAGCCCTTCTGCAAATCATAGACTCGTGCCCATGTTCCGCCTGCTCCTGCTCGCCTCCGCATTTCTTGCGACCGCCACGGCCAAGCCCCCGAACTTCCTGGTCATCCTCGTCGATGACCTCGGCTACGGCGACCTCGCCTGCTACGGCGCCGAAGACATGCGGACCCCGCGCCTCGACCGGCTGATGGAGGCCGGCACCCGCTTCGACCAGTTCTACGCGAATTGCACCGTCTGCACCCCGACCCGTGCCTCGCTGATGACCGGCCGCTACCCCGACCTGGTCGGCGCCCCGGGAGTGATCCGGCAGGACCCGCCGAAGAACTGGGGCCATTTCCGGCCATCCGGCCCCACCCTGCCCGAACTCCTGAAGACAGCCGGCTACCACACCGCCCTGATCGGCAAGTGGCATCTCGGCTACGAGTCCCCCAACCTTCCGAACGACCGCGGCTTCGATTTCTTCCACGGCTTCCTCGGCGACATGATGAACGACTACTACACGCACCTCCGCGGGGGTGTGAACTGGATGCGCCGGAACAAGGAAACGATCACCGCAGAAGGCCATGCCACCGAGGTCTTCACCCGCTGGTCCATCGACTACCTGACCGAGCGCTCGAAGGAAGCGGACAAGCCCTTCTTTCTCTATCTCGCCTACAATGCCCCGCACTTCCCCATCCAGCCGCCCAAGGAATGGGAGGAGAAGGTCCTCGCACGCGAGAAAGGCATCGATCCCGCCCGCGCGAGGAACGTCGCGTTTGTCGAACACACCGACCACGAGATCGGCAAGGTGCTCGACGCGCTCGTTGAGCTGAAGCTCAGCAAGGACACCATCGTGGTCTTCACCTCGGACAACGGAGGTTCGATCCCCCACGCCCAGCGCAACCTCCCGCTTCGCGGCGGCAAGCAGGAGCACTGGGAGGGCGGCATCCGCGTGCCCACCTGCGTGGTCTGGCCCGACCGGATTCCTGCCGGCAAGCGCAGCAACACACCGGGAATGACCATGGACCTGCTCCCCACCCTCTGCGAGATCGCCGACGTCCCGGTGGAACACGAGATCGAGGGTCAAAGCCTGGCACCCGTGTGGCTGAAGGGCGAAGCCGGTGATCCGGACCGCATCATGATCTGGGTGCGACGCGAAGGCGGGCAGCACCAGGGCCGCGCCTACTACGCGATCCGCCGCGGAAAGTGGAAGCTGCTCCAGAACACTCCCCTCGAGCCGATGGTGATGGTCGATCTCGAAGCCGATCCCTTCGAGGAGAATCCAAAGCCGGCGCATGGCAAGGTCGCCCAGCAGCTCACCGATTCACTGGTGAGCCACATCCAGAAGGCCGGCGCCGTGCCGTGGCAGAAATGAAGAGTGTCTGACCTCCCCTACTCCAATGCCCTGCGAATCCCCGCCGCCACGGCTTCGCCGAGCACCTGGCGCTCCTCCTCCTTGTAGAAGTGGACGTCGTTCTGCTTTCGCCACTCGTCGAAAGCCGGTGATTCCTCGATCAGGCCGAAAAGATCGGTGACGAGGATTTCGGGGTGGCGCTTCATCACCTCCATCGCCGCCGCGTTGAATTCCTTGGCAGCTCCCTTGCGGCGAGCAAATTGCCCCGGCCGGTCGTTCGGCACCGGGGTGGTCGTGCACCAGATCAGCTTCGCCCCGGTCTTCCGGAGAATCGCGATCTCCTTCTCCAGGTTCGCCTGGTATTCCTCGATCGGCACGGCGTATTCGCCAAAGATCTTGGTGGTCGCGTCGTAGGTCTGCTTCAGGTCGTGAAGGCCGTGGTTGAACTGGATCACGTCCCAGCCGAATCCCTCATCCTCATACTCACCGAGCCACAACTCGGCATTCGCCACGCCCCGGAAACTCGGCCCGCCGTTGCCTTCGTTGCGGTGGTAGTTCGCCACTCCCTTGAGCGCGTCCTTGGCCGCGTCGTGGTAGTTCATGCTGATCGAGTCGCCGATCACCAGCACCCGCGGCAGCTTGGGGTCGTCGGTCTCGCGCGGATCGGGTAGCGGTTCGACTTCCAGCCGGCTCGCCACGAACTCCTCATCATTCGCGGCACCATGGAGAGTCACCTTCCAGAACCCCTTGGCCAGCGCCTCCGGCTTCATCGGCTCGCGCACGAATATTCGCCAATTGCGGTCACGCAGCGACACGGGAACGGTCTTCTCCCCGAACCGAACAGTGCCACTCCTCGGCGGACCGTCAGACCCAGGCTGGAACCAACCCGTCACTTCGTTCCCGCCCCCCGAGACTCCGGTCGTCGCTTCGGCGTCCGTCCCGAGAAAGACCGTCGCCACGCGCGCAACAAACGGTTTCCCCGCTTCAAGAGCCTTGCGGTTCGCCGCGTCGATGCCCTGGAAGGTCACCAGCGTCGGCTGGTCGAGTTTCCCGAAGCTCTTCCACTCGCCCAGCTTCACCACCTCGGTGTCGTCACACCAGTGGATCGTGAAACGGGACCTCCCGGTTTCCGTCTTCGGGTCGTATTCGGTCTCCTTGAGCAGCTCGAAGGACTTCGCCGGCACATCCACCTTGAAGACATGGCCGCTGGCTCCGTCGAGGGACTCTTCAGCCATCGCCGGCCCGGCCAGCGACACACATGCCATCAGGCCGAAACGGCCACACTTCTCCATCCACTTCATCATTCTCGTTCTCATGATCCAAAATCGATCGACATGCCATCCTCCCGTCTCGTACACCGGAGAGCACGGATAAACTGTCGGCCTTGGGGGGGGAGTGGCTCCTTGCAGGAGCCATGATGGTCGGGATGGCGGCTTCCCAGCCGCCCCGCGGGGTATTCCGCGGCCGGAGGCCGCAGACCCGTCCCTCATGGCGCTTGGAAAGCGCCACTCCTCCTTCATTTCCTTGCGAAGACGAGCCACGGCGACGTCCAGCCCGGCTTGTGCCGCTCGTTGAATCCCCCCGCCTCGACGCAGAGATACTCCTTGTCCGCGAGCCTCCTGACTTCCATCCGGAGGGCCTGGTAGCGGTCGAGGTCCATCAGGTGATCGCCGGACCAAAGCAACAGCGGGTCGCCGGCGGTTCCATCGTCCCTCAGGTGCAGATGCTCGAAGGGCGGCCGTCCGGAGCGCTTCGGTTTCTCCGGATCGAACTCGTCGATGGTGGTCACGCTGGCCACGAGCTGCCAGTCCCCGACCACGGCGGGATTCGGCACGAGTTTGCCGTTCCAGCGGAACTCGGGAGCGTTCTCCCGCTCCTCGTCGCTGTCGGAGAGCTTCGCAGGCTGCCATTCGGATGAAAGCATCCCCACGACCTTGGCCGAACCGTGCACGAGGTCGTCGCCCACCGGCGGCAGCTTCTGCTCCTCGAACTGGAGACTGATGCGGCCCTGCGGAATCCGCTCGGTCGGCTTGGCGTCGCGCTTGTCGTTGTAGCGGATGAAGCTCATCAGCGCGATGGTCACCTCGCCCTTGTTGAACTCGTCCACCCACTCCCTGGTGACGAACGCCCCGTAGGGCTTCTCGCCGCCCCCGCGTCCGATCGTCTTGTCGTGCTCGATGAACGGCTTGCCGTTGATCCAGATGCCGTAGCCATTGCCATTGCCGACATGAACCGCGTGGTTCACCCGCACGCGGTAGCGGTGGCCGTCCTTGAGCGGTGGCATCCTGACGTTGCCGCGCATCATCAGGATCTCCTTGTCCCAGAAGGTGTTCACCTTGGTCGCGCCGTAGCAGACCGGGCCGACGCATGCCTCCGAACATTTCGAGAACGGTCCATCCGGGAGCTTGTCCATGTAGTTTCCGAAAGGCGACCGCCCCGTCTTCCAGCCAGCCTTCGCGGCATCGAAATCGGGCGCAAACCAGTTCTCCATGCCCTGCGGCAGGGTCACCTTGCGGTAGCGGCAGGTCAGTTGGTCGAAGGGCACCTGCTCGGCGGGGATCGGGTCGAAGGTGTGGTACGACCACTCCGCGTTGTTGAGATCGAGGAACATTCGCCAGCCGAACTCGTCACGTCCGGCCCGGTCGTGAAGGGCGACGAGTTGGTCGATCGTGTCGTTGGGACCGCCGCACTGGATGTTTTGTACCTCCAGAGCTGCGAGCTCACGCAACCTCTTCCGGTTCTTGCCGACAAATTCGGGAATCAGCTCGTCGTTGATGATCGGGGTGATCGCCGCCTTGAGCTTCGGACCGAACCCGGCGGGGTCGGCATTCAGGAAGAACTCCTTGTAGGGCAGGATCTGGTCCGGATAGCGCTGGCGGGCGATCTCGTAGAGGACGTCCAAACCGCCGGGGATGTCCGCGAGCGAGCCGGCGATGCGCTCGAGGTGCCCCTCCACGGTCGTGGAGATGTCCAGCCCGCCCGGCGCCGTCGTCTTTCCTTCGAAGGCGGTGTAGCTCTCCTTGAGGGTCTCGATGGCGAGCTCACGCACCTCAGGCCCGGCCTCCGCGATCCTGGCGCGGACCTCGGGCATCAGGCCGAGCGTCAGCGCCGCCCGCTGGTTCTTGCGGATCACGTCGCCAAGCACCGGCAGCACCTTGCGGAAACACCGCTCGTCGGCCGCGACCGGCGTCAACGCGGTCATCGCGGCGTTCGCCAGCCACCATTCCTCGTGCTTCACATAGGGAAGCAGCAGATCGACATGCGGCGCGACCTGGTCGGCCGATCCGCTGGCCATCAATTGGAGCGCGGCATCCTTGACCCACCACGACTCCGCGGGGTCGGCGACCGCCTTCACCGCGAGATCGAAGACCTCCGGCGTGAGCAGTTCCGCCCGGCCCTCCTTTTGGATCGAGGTGTCGATCGCCTCGAACATCGCCCGGCGGATCCGCGGCGAATCCGAGCGCAGGCATTCCATCATCAGTTCCGGACGCATCTTGCCGCCCGGTTCACGCCAGCCGATGTAGCCGCGGTTCACGCCGAGGATTTTCGCCGCGGCGGTCTGCCGGATGACCGCGTCCTGATGACGGATGTAGTGGCGGAGGGTATCGTCGCTCACTTCCCCGCCCCCGTGCAACTTGCGCAGGAACTGCATGCTGGAGTCTTCGGCCAGCGTTTCGCCCGAAAGATCCGCCTTCTTCCCGTCCTGGTCCGGAACCGCCTCCAGCGAAAGGAAATCGTTGTCGGCCTCGGTGCCCCACGGTTGTTTAGGAAGTTGGTACGGTTTCGAGAACTTCGTCGGTGGCGCCCCGGTGATGCGCAGCGTCTTGCGTGGAACCGTATAGGCCAGGCCATAGGCAACTCCCCATTCGAGCGCATCGTAGCCGCCACCTCCAAGAATGCCGAACGACCCGTCGAAACGCCGCGACAGCTCGTAATGCCAGCGGCGGTTGTCCATGAACTCGCGGTACTGCTTCGGCCTGACGTCGTCCATGAGCCCCATCGACCCGCTGCGCCAGATCTCGCCGATGCCGCCGCCGGTGTGGCCGTGAAGCATGAAGGAGGTCGTGTAGAAGCCCTTCACCGCGCAGACGTCGCGGGCGCGGGCGTAGACGGACTCCTCTCCCCCGGGCGTGAGCGCTGCGGCGGCGGCCATGGCGAAGGCGAGGTTGCCGTCCTTGCCGTTGTCCACGAAACCCATCTCCGGCCGGCCATCGCCGTACGGGTTGCCACCCCGTCCGGCATAGCGGTAGAAGTGGCGAAGCGCTCCCATCAGGGCGTGCTCAGGCACGTCGGCCCCGCATTCCTTGGCCAGCAGAAGGAAGGTCACCACCGCGGTGCCGGCGGCGTTCAGGTGCCCCATGCCGTAGGTCAGCCCGGGAACGCCGCCCCTTCCGGCCCATGCGTCGTTGTATTGGCCGGCCACCGCGCTATCCACCCACTTCTGAATGTTCGGCAGCACCTCCTCGTCGCCGGTCCGCAGGTAATACTCGCACAAGGGGATCCCGCCGAAGCCGAGGAACCACGCGTAGCTCGACGGATTGGTTTGCTTCCTTGCCCACTCCCCGACCGCCGCGGTGTCCTTCTCCTCACCGGTCGAGATCAGGAAGATCATGCCGATGTCACCCTTGCCGCCGTGCGACGGATCGGCGGCGATGTAGTCGGCCAGACCGCGCACGATCTTGTCGGACTTGCCGCAGTTCAGTGGCCAGGTCCCGCTGTAGGCTCCGAGGACCGGAATCTTCACGACCACCGGTTCGGCCACGCCCTTGATGGCGAAGCTCAGCTCCCCGTCGCTGGCTTCGGCCTTGGTGATCAGGTCACCGAGCTGGATGCGCGGGTCGATATCCTTGAGCGTCTCGCCGTTGATCGACTCGATGATCTGACCCGTTTCCAGCTTGCCGGTGGCCGCGGCCGGCGAGCCTTCCTCGATGTTCTTGATCCGCATCGTGAAGGCCGGCTGGATGAGTTCCAGGCCCATGCCGACCGGACCGAAGCGGTCGATCGTGTTGAGCGACTGCTCCTCTCCCGGCCGGGTGGAAAACAGCGAGGGACGGGCATAGAAGGAATCGGCCGGCAGGACGGAAACCGTGGCAGCGAAGGCGACGACAAACGCGGAAACGTGCAATTTCATGGGCGGTTGGCAGAATAACGCCGGGACACACCCGGTCCTTCCATCGAAGAAGCGACCTCGACGGGTTGCTGAAAACACCCATGGCCGGCAAGGTCGTTCACCACCCGATCCGGTCGAGTCCGGACACGTGGTCGAAATGAGTGTCGCAACTGAGAACCGGCAGCCTGTGTTGGCGGGCAATGGCGGCGATCCACAGGTCATTCATCGGGATGGGAGTGCCAGCGGACGCGAGCTGAAGCCGAATCTCCGCATAGTGGCGGGTGGTGGCTCCATCCGCACCCAGAACCATCGTGGTGGCAAGCGCCTCATCCAGCCATCCGGTCATCTTCGCCCGGAACCGGGACTTCAGGATGCCGAAGCGGAACTCCGCCAACGCGGGGACGGGAACACAGAGGCGATCCGCGTGCTCGATGTGCCGGATGAAGGACGGCTCGTTGACCCACCAGGCGGAAAGGCCATTGGTATCGAGGATCATGACCAATCCCGCTCGTCGATCTGCTCGAAGTTCTCGTCGACCACCTGCTCGATGCGCTTCAGTTCGGCAACCATCGCCGGATCGTCGGCGGCGATTCCCGCGAACTTCATCCAGGGCCTCTCCTGATGGGAACCACGCCCGGCCAATTTGTCCTGCAGGGCCTCGGTCACGTAATCCTTGAGGTGCATGCCCCGCCGGGCAGCGGTGGCCTTCACCTCGCGAAACAGGGAGTCTGGAAGATCAATCGTCGTCCGCATAAAAGCATATTCCCACCTTTTCACCCGTCATCAAGCCTTGAATCCCGAAGAAGAACTGTCGGAACCCTCGGCAATCACGGCTGTGGTGGCGTTACCGAAACTACTTCGCCTGCTGGACCTCGACGCCCTTGCCGCCCTTGCCGCGGCGGAGGCTTTCCCAGCCGTCGATGTTCATGCGCTGGATGCCGCTGTTCGATTCGAAGAGGTTGTTCAGGTAGTCGCTTTGCTGGAGCTGCTGGCGGAGCTGCGGTTGGGCCGGGGCGGACCGCTGATCAGGCATGACGTTGCCCAGCGGGGTGGTGCCGCGGTAGAAGGCGTAGCGGCCATCCTGGCGGGCGATCACGGTCGCCGCGCCGGTGAGCCCCTCGGCGACGAAGATGCCGCGCAGGTCGGTGTCGCCGCTCTTGAACCCGTCGTCCTGCGAGCCGATCGCCTTGACGTGGACCTTGGCCTGGTAGCCGTCATCGACGGTGTCGCGGACGTTCACCCGCAGTGACCCGGCGGAGGGCGCTTCCTGGATCTCGAGCTTGAGCGGGGTGACCAGCACCATGCCGCTGGTGAAAAGGTCGTCGCCGCGGCAGATGACGAGGTAGGCGCCCTCGTCCTTGAGCGGAAGCGTCGCCATGCGCTCGCGGTCGCGGTAGTCCTTGCCGTCGCCGAGGTCGAGGGTCATCTCGAACTCGGGCTCGATGCCGGCAAGGTGGACCTTGGTGATGTTCGAAAGGTTCTTCTCGCGCAGATAGAGCTTCATCAGGTCCACCTTGTAGATCTGGAGATAGGCCTCCTGAATGTTGCGGAAGCGCAGCTCGATCTCGGCCTTCTCGCCGGGCTTGAAGGTGGTGACTTCATCCATCTCGATCTTTTCCTCTTCGAAATAGGCGATCGCCTCGGCAGCGTCGGGGTAGAGCGTCCTGACCTTCTCATACCAAGTGATCGCCTTGGCCGGGGTACCGAGCGCGTGGTGGATCTGGGCGGTGATGTAGCGGGCGTAGTCGCGGTCCTTGCTGTCGCTTTCGGTCACCGGTTTGGCGGAGGCCAGCGCCTCGTCGTAGTGGTACTGCCAGAAGTGTCCGAGCGCGGCCATGTACTGGAAGCTGGTGACGAAGCTGCTGTCGGGATAGACCTTCTGGAATCCCTCGGCGGCCTTGACCACGGTCGGGTAGTCTTCGAGCGCGAAGTAAGCATTCGCCATGCTGAAGGCGGCGTCGTCGGCCAGCGGGTCGGTCGGGTAGTGGGTGAGGAAGCGGTGCAGGTGCTCGAGCGAGGCCTTAAGCAGGCCGATGCGGTCGAAGGTTTCGGCCTCCTTGCCGAGACGGCGCTTGCGGCGCTCCTGCTCGGCCTGGAGCTCGTGGGCCTTCGGCGCCTTCTCGTAGAGTTGTTGGGAAAGCGCGAAGTAGGACGAGACGACCTCGGCGGTGTCGGGATACTCGCGCCAGATTCGGTCCATGTAGTCGATGCCGCCGAGGAACTGTCCCTGGTCCTCGAGCGTGGCCGAGAGGCTGGCGTCGTGGATGAAGCTCGAGTCGATGGTGGCGCGAAAGACGAGCCAGGCGCGCTCGTGCTCGCCGATCACGCGGTAGGCCCTGCCGACGACGAGGATCTTGTCGAAGGGAATGGTCAGGTCCGGATGCCGCTCGCGCAGGATCTCGAACATCTGCACGACCTTGGGTGCATCGAAGTACCCTTCCATGGTGTGGATCCACAGCAGCATGCGGGCGAGGTCGCGCTCGTAGTGGTCCCGCTCGTGTTCGAAGAGATATTGCAAGTGCCCGAGTGCGGCCTCGAAGTTGCCGTCGTTGAAGTTGAGGTTGGCGAGTTCGAAACGCTCGTGGCGGTTGAGCTGGTAGGGGTCGTCGCTTTCCTCGCCGGGGGCGAGCACGGTGATCGTGCGCGCCTTGCTGGTGGTCAGGCGCTGGCGATGGTAGAAGTCGCGGATCGTGCCCGGCAGCACGCGGTAGGTACCCGGTGCGTAGCCGACGAGTTCATAGGAGATGTCGCCGATGCCGACGCCCGGGCGGTAGTACATCGTGATCACCCCGTCGCCGATCTCGTGGTGCTGGAAGTTTCCGGACAGCGAGCCTTCGACCAGCAGCATGCCGGCGGGGAGGTATTCCTCACGCACCCGGTAGTAGCGCTGGGCGTCGGAGTAGCTGTTGGAGACGCGGGAGATGGCGCGGATCTTCTGGCCGACCTCGACCTTGGTCACCGGGGAAGTGCTGGCGCTCTTGAGCGGCACGCCACGGTAGATGAGGTTGTCATGAAAATAACTGTCGCCGGTGAAGTGGAGATGATGGGTCCAGGCGTTGGGATTATTCAGCTCGGGCGAGAAGGCGGTGAGCACGGCCGACCAGGCGTAGCGGCCGGGGCCCTGCTTCTCGAAGCGGATGATGTTGTCGCCGTCCTTGATCAGCTTCGCCGGCACCGGAATGGTCGTACTGCGGCCGATGTCGGCGCTCTTCAGCGTGGCGACCTGGTCGCCGTTGACCACGACGGTGATCTCGAAGTCGGACTTCGCATCGTCCATTTTCTCGTAGTAGGCGGCGAGCGCCACCACCGCCGAACCGAGCGCCTGCGGCGAGATGCGGCAGAGCTGGCCGCGGTCGCGCAGCAGCAGGTCGGCCGCCCGGGCGGCCAGAGGCGAGTCGGGCTTCACGCCGGCGAGGGCGAGCAGGACCATCGCCGTCGTCTCATTGCGGTCCTGCAGCACCGTGGTGCCGCCGCCTTCCCACCACGCGACCTTGGGGTCGTCGAGCTTGGCGCTTTTCTCCAACTGCTCGACGAGGTCGCGGGCGAAGTCGGGACGGTCGAGGTTGATCATCGCGACGGCGGTGCGGGCGAGCGCGTTGTTGGAGAGCTTGGCGCGCTCGCGGTAGATCCGGTTGAGGTGGGCGAAGTCGGCCTTCCCGGTGACCGACAGCGCGTGGAGGATGAGCGACTTGTTGTCGTTGTCGCCGGAGCCGAGCTTGGCAAACTGGTCGGCGAGCGCCTTCTCGGTGCGGGCGAAGAAATCCGGCTGGATCGCGATGCCGGCCTCGCGGGCGAGTCCGAGCGCCCAGTAAGTCCGACAGGTCTGGTAGAGGTCGGCGCTGCCGTTCCACGGCCACTGTCCATCGTCCTGCTGGGTCGCGGTGAGCGCGGCGGCGAGCGACCGGGCGCGGTCGCGCAGGGTGCGAATGTCCTTCTCCGGCGCGTCGTGGGCGGTGGCGTAGTCGAGCGCGCTGACGGCGGCCAGGAGGGCGTCGGCCTGCGAGCTGCCGCTGCCGCCCAGCGCATAGTCGAGCAGCGCCTGGCGGACCGAGGGGCTGAGGGTGATTTCGAGTTCGCGCCGGATCAGCTCCTGGTCCTTCGGCAGGGCGATGACCGCGTCCGCATTGCCGTCGGCCACCCCGCCGGCGGAGCTGCCGAGTTCCATGCCCCACGGGCGCACGGGCAGGTCGACGACCAGCGTGTCGGCGAGCTTGCCGGCCCTGGTCTTCGCGGTGAGCGTGACGGTCTTCGTCAGCGGGATGATGATTTCATCAAAGACGCAGTCGCTGACCGAGTGGGCCTTCACGTCGATCCTGCGTGACTGCTTCGAGCGCTCGCCACCCTTGAGGTTGAGCGAGACCTCGACCTTGCCTTCGAAATCGGTGAGGTTGTGGAGCTTCGCGAGCAGGCGCATCGTGTCGCCTTCCTGGGCGAAGACCGGCGTCTTGAGTTCGAGGAAGAAGTCCTTGCGCGTAATCAGCGAGGCGGTGGCCTGGCCGACCAGGGTTTCCACCGTGCAGCCGCGGGCGGTGAGGCGCCATTCGGTGGTCGAATCGGGCAGCGGGATCTTCACTTCCGCCTTGCCGTCGGCACCGGTGATGATGGGCGAAACCCAGCGCGACGCGGCCATGACTTCCTTGCGCGGTTTGGCGGGAGTATCGGCGGGCTTGTCTGCACGCCCTCCAAGCGAAAGGTCGCGTTCCAGCTTTTTGAAGTCCAAGTCCTTGAGTTCGGCCTGTGCTTCCAGTTGTGACATCGCCGCCACTTCGCCCGGGACGGTGGGCGCGGGCTCGTTGAGCGCGGACTGGTCAAGCGCCGCACCGCGCATCCCACCTGGGACCCGGGCGAACATGTCGTTGCCGAGGCCGTAGCCGCCTTCCTGGCGGAGCTTCTCAAGCTGGACGATTTCCTGCTGCCGTCGCTCGAGCCGTTCCTTCTCCTCGGTGATCGACTTCACCACCGCGCGGGTCTGTCCGACGTAGGCGAAGCCGCAGGTCGAGGCGAGGCGGAACTCGGCGTTGCGCCGCGCGACCGACTGGAAGAAGTCGAGGATCGACGGCACCGACTCCGGATAGAGGGCATAGAGCGCCTCGTTGACCAGCGACATGCCGAGCGCCGCGCGCACCGGCTTGCCGTTCTGGTCGGTGACCACGACATCGACGGTGGTCTCGACACCCGGTGCCTCGACCGGGTTGCGCGGAGTCACGCTCACCTTCAGCTCACGCTCGATGGTGAAGTCCTTCTCGGCGGAGCGCAGCTCGCGTCCGTCGATCGCGGCGACCGACAAACGGAAGTTCGGGAAATGCTCGTGGCCGGGGGTGAGGTCGATCGGGTTGTAGCCTGGCTTCAGCGTGACCACCCGGTGGGAAAGGATCTCCTCGCCCTCGAAGGTCAGCAGCGCGAGCGACTCGGCGAGGCGCGAGTGCAGGCGCACCGGCAGCTTCGCACCGACCTTGCCGGTCGAGCTGTCGGCGAAGAAGCGCAGCTTCACCGCGTCCTCGTCATCGGAAACAGTCAGCGTGTTCTCGGCGGTGACGACCTGGCCGAAGCGGTCCTGACCCGACGCGCGCAGCACGTAAAGCCCGCCCTTTTTCAAAGTGAGCCTGGCCGTGCCGAGGCCGCTGTCGGCGTCGGTCGTGACCTTGATCTCCTCGACCGTCACCTCAGCGGCCGCCTGGGTCGCACGCTGGATCCACGGCACGGCGGAGAGGATCTTGTCGGGCTGGGGCTGCTCGCGACGGAGGACATACAGCGTGAGGTCCCGGCCGATCGGCTTGCCTTCGGCATCGACCGTCTTCAGCTCGACATCGACCGGCTCGCCGGCGAGCGCGATCTCCTGGGCGGGCTTGACCGTGGTGGAAAAGCCGAGCTTCGCGAGGAAGACATGATCGGCGGTGCCGACGTTGTAGCCCTTGGCCAGCGCGGTGAAATTCAGGTGGCTGCCCGGCAGGAAGCCAGACGGATCGTAGTCGATCCTGATGATCCCGTCGTCGTCGGTCTGTTCCGAGTAGGTGCGGCCGTCGGGCAGCGTGTAGTCGATGGTTTCGCCGGCCGCCGGCGCTCCCCAGTAGTAGCTGGCCTTGAGCGTGGCCTCGATGGTCTCGCCGCGGAAGATGACCTTCTTCGGGAAATCGAAGGCCAGCTTCACCTTCTCGAGCTTGTAGCGCTGGACCTGGAAGCTGCCGGAGAAGGTGGTGGGGTTCGGCGCGTCCTTGGCGCTGACCTTGACCGTGTAGGTTCCGAGCGGCGCCTGGTCGTCGATGATCGCCGCCGAGTCGAAAGCGCCGAACTCGTCGAGTTCGACGATGTTTTCCTGCAGCATGCGCTCCTTCGGGTCGAAGACACGAACATGATAACTCTTGTGCTCCGGCACGGCATAACTGCCCTTGACCACGCCGCGCAGGATGCCGCGGATGTTGACCTCCTCGCCCGGGCGGTAGGTTGGCTTGTCGGTATAGACATATCCCCGCGGGGCGAGGCCGGAACTGAAGTTGAGGTTCTGCAGGCCGAGGTTGCACGAGGCGATGCCGCGCTTGCCGGAGGCGAAGACGCCGACGCCCGAGGCGTCCCTGAGCGTGTCGAAGAAGTTCCGGCGGAAGACGCCGTCCTCGCCGGTCTCGCCGCTGCCGAACACTTCCGTGCCGTTGCTGGCGATGACCGAGACGCCGCTGGCGGGCTTGCCGGTGACCCTGTTCTGGGCGAAGACGAGCAGTTCGCGGCGGCTGGTTTTGGTGATGATCTCGATGTCCGAGCGGATCACCATGGTCGCGGCCTCGAAGTCCTCCTCGCTGACCTTGATCACGCACACGCCCGGCTGGTCGCCCTCGAAGGGGACCTTGATGCGCTGGGTGATGGGCTTGTACTTCTCGTAGTCCTCGACCTCGACCTCCCAGGTCTTGTCCGGCTCGATCAGGTCGATATCGAGATCCTCGACGCCGCCGATGCCGTGGGTCTTGCGGAAGTAGGCCTCGAGATTGAGGTGGTACTGGCGGAAGGTGAGCTTCGGCGCGTTGCGCGAGGTGACTTCCACATAGGCGTCCTCGTTGGTGCGGAAGGTGCGCTCGGTGCGCAGGCTCAGCGAGTGGGTGGTCAGGGTCTGGAACCGTTGCTGCGCCTGGCCGGCGGAGGAACCCCAGTTGAGCCGCTGATAGGTGGCGAGCGCCTGATCGAGTTCGCCGAGCTTCTCCTCCTGCACCACGCCGATCCGGTAGAGGGCGAGCGAGGATTCCTCGGTGTTGGGATACTTGCTGACCAGCCGCTCCCATTGCTCGATCGCCTTGCGGTAGTGGTCCTCGATCTTCGCCGCGGTGTCCTCGTCCGGGGTTTCGTGGACCTCCTCGAGTTCCTGCGCGAGAACGTAGTCGATCTGACCCAGCGTGAAGAGGATCTGCCGCGCGCGGCCGTCGAGCGGGTGGTCCTTGAGGAACTGGTCGAAGTGCTCGCGGGCGCGGCCGTAGTCCTTGGCTTCGACGGCATCGAGCCCGACCTGGAACTGGGCGTTGATGATGCCCGACTGGCAGTCGGACCACTGCGCGCCGTTGGGGAAGCGGGCGATGTACTCACGCCATTGCTGGATCGCGGCGTCGTACTGCTTCTGTTCGAAACGGAGCTGGCCGATGGCGAAGACGGCCTCGCGGGTCCAGGCGTCGAAGGTGTCCTTGCACGAACGGCCGGTCTTGATCGCCGGGTCGGGCTCGCCGTCCTCGGGGACGAAGGTGAAGTTCGCCTCGCGGGCGAAATCGGCGTAGGCCGCGATGGCATCGTCGGTGCGGCCGACGTTGCGAAAGGTCAGCGCGATCAGGCGCGAGGTGTCGGTCGCGCGCGGGTGCTTCGGGTGGAGCTTGAGGAAATCCCGGGCCTGCTGGATGCCGCGGTCGAGCTCGCCGGCGGCGGGGTGCGGCAGGTTGTAGGAACGGACGAGCAGCCAGCCGGTGTCAGAGCGCAGGGCGTCGTCGGCTTTCCCCAGCAAGGTGAGCAGGTCCTCGGCGTTCTGCCGGGCCATTTGCAGCTTCGGGAGGTGCGGGGTGGCGTCGGGCTGAACCTGGAGCGCCTGGTGCTTGCGTCCGGCGACGATCTGGATCTGCTGGCCGGCCTGGGCGAGCTGGACCTCGACGAGGTGGAACCGGGCCTCCTTCCAGTGGGCGCCGGCGGGCGGCGGGTTCTCGCGGAGCTGGCCGCGGAAACGCTCCGGGCTGCCGACCGGCCCGGCCC
This sequence comes from uncultured Verrucomicrobiae bacterium, assembly GCA_937957985.1. Lineage (GTDB taxonomy): Bacteria > Verrucomicrobiota > Verrucomicrobiia > Verrucomicrobiales > Akkermansiaceae > Haloferula. The sequence goes on along the minus strand of CALGOH010000012.1, from coordinate 4,754 downwards.
ATTTCGGGTCGAATTCGGCGAGGTATTCGCGGTAGCGGTTCTCCGCCTCGCCCCAGTTGGAGAGTTCCTGCCAGCAGCGGGCAAGCTTGAAGCGCACGCCGTCACGCACCTCGCGGGCGATCTCCATCTCGAGCGCCTTCTGGTAGAGCTGGATCGCCTTGTTGAAGTCCGGCGGCGGGGCGTCGATCTCGTGGTCGCCGGGCTGGCGGGCGAGTTCGTCGCCGAAGTCGATGAGGACCTGGGCGAGGCCCTTCTTGCGGTCGGCCGAGAACAGGCGGTTGGCCTCGGCCTCGTAGATCGCCTCGGCCTCCTCGAAGCGCTTCTTCTCCACTAGGATGCCGCTCTGGAGAAACAGCGCCTTGCGTCTCCACGGCGAGCCCGGGAACCGCTTGAGCATTTCTTCGCAGGCCTTGAGCGCCGCCTCATTCTCATCCTGATGCTGGAGCGCGAGGGCCTTGAGGTAGATCGCATAGTCGGGCTGCTTGGCCTCATCGTCGGCAAGATAATTGTCGAGAAGAGTGACTGTCTTGTCGAACTGCTTGACCTGCAGGGCCTGCTCAGCGGGACGCAGGCTGACCTCGGCGGAGAGAGCGAGCGCGGAGACGAGGAGAATGAGAAACGCTTTCATCATGCTGGAATCTTGGGTGAAACGGCCGGAAATTGCTCGTAAAGGCTTGGTAAATCGACGGAGCCGGATCCGAGACGGCCACCCGACATTTGACTTCGAGGCGACACGCTGTGACAGGAAATTTAGCCCGTGATCTCCCGAGGGAACGACACGGCAGCAGGCCGATCCTTGGAAAATTCACGAAAGCTCCAGGTTGCCGATCCTTGCGATCAGACATCGTTCTATCGGCCTGCCACCAATTTCACCGGACCGATGAGTCCCGATGGCTCCGGCTTCCAGGCGAAGCGACCTTTTCTCTCGACTCGGATATTGGTCCGCGTGACACGCTCACCCTCGGGAAGAACGGAGTCGGCCAGCACACGGTTATGCCAAGAGCTCACGACTTCGATCTCCAGCCGGTTGACCCCCTCTTGGATCGCTCCGCCGACCTCGAAGCGGAAGGGCGGCCGCCAGGCCACGCCGAGATCGGTGCCGTTGAGCCGGACCTTGGCGATCCCGACGCCCCGCACGTCGCCAAGTTCCAGCGCCAGCGTGCCCGCCTCCCTCCCATCGTATCCGAAGGAAGTGCGATAAACCGCCTTCCCCGAGTAATCGCGGACGGCAGGGTCGGGATGTTCGGTCCAATCGATCAGTTGGTTGAAGACCAACGCGGATCCCGGACCTCCCCATTCCGGGTCGAACTCGACCTGCCACGACCCCCCGATGCGTTGCACACCTTCCCAACGGGTCTCATTCGGCCCCTCGTCGCGTACCACCGTTTCCGTGGCCTGACGGAAGACGACGAACAGGCTGTCGTAGGGATCCAGGCGCAGCGGCACATTGGTGCGGCCATCGGCGATGCGGAACATCGTCGCGTCGCGGATGGAGCCATCGACCGGGTTCCACAACTCCGGGACGCGCCCATCGACGCGGAACAGGAAATCCGTCTCACAAGCCCTCCCTCCCAGCTCCGCCAGGAAATACACCTCCGCCTCGCCGATCCGGAGGTGGATCCAGTCGATGTCCGCACCGCCGGTCACCGTCTTCCACTGCACGTCCGGCACGATGCCGTCCGCCTGTAGCAGTTCTGCGGCAGTCATGCCGTCGACCACCCGGCCTCTGCCCAACTTGCGGACGCCGCCTGCCCCGCCCCACAAGCCATCGGCCAGCTTGTGAAACTCGGTGGGTTCGCCCTCCAGACTCACCGCCTTCAACGGCTTGGGACCCAGCACGGTGGCCCCCGCCCGCACCAGCTCGTCGATTCGCCGCAGCGCCGCGAACGACAAGACCCGGTGGTCCGGCAGCGACAGCACGCGGTAACGCATCCCCGAGGGGAGCACGAGCCGCCCGTCCTCGACCGTGCGGGCGGAAACCAGCAATTCCTCGCTTAGTACATCGTAGTCGAAACCCGGCAGCGCCCCGGCCGGGTCCTGCGCCTTGTTGCCGAAGACATTCGGCACGTGGTCGCCATAGTAGTGCACGACGTCCGCCACGAACTCGCCCCGCTGCGCGAGAAACTGGCAGCGCCGCAGGTAGTCGATGAACACCGGCGCCTCGTCCCACCATGTGATCTGCGGATTGAAGTGCGTGCCGGCGAAGTATTCCTGGCCCGGGATGCTCATCTCCGGAGGCGAGCAGGTGAAGGTGTGGACAAAGAGCAGGTTGAGCCCGGCGCAGAGTTCACGGTCGAAGCTCGGCTTCATCTGCGACCAGGGCACGTCGTTCCAGTGCGGGCCGATGGTTGTGAACCCCTCCGCGCCGACCAGCCGCCGGCCGTAGGTGTGCGCCGCGGACGACGCCTGCTTGACGAAGAAGCGCTGGTCCGGCCCGGGACGGTGCGGCGAGGGCGACCAGAACTCGCTCATCATCAGACTACTGCGTCCGTAGTTTTTCAGCCCGTCGAGCGGCCCGGCATGGGGTCCCGAACACTCCGGGTGCGTCTCCATGCCGTGCGCGACGGCGAGTTCGGCGAGATGCCCGTAGTGATCCGCCACCAGGTCACCGATCGTCTTGCGGAAGTCGGCGAGGAAGGCATTCGTTTCCTCACGGCTCCCGACGATGTGCCCGGCCAGGACCGGGAGCCAGGGCAAGGGGTCGTAGCCCCGCCGCTTCCGGAAGGCCTTTTCGAACCCGGGCGTCCAGTTCATTCCCCCGCCTTCCCAACTGTCGGTGTGGACGTATTTCAAGGTCGTCCCGGCGAGCGGACCGATCGCCTTCATGAGGGGCTCGATGTTCCGCGTCCAGTAGCGGTCGAGCGCGGCCGGCCTCAGGTAATCGAGCACCCGCCCGCCCCAGCCCTCGCTATGGGTCGAGACATGCGCTCCGGTCGCCGCATGACCGATGCGCAGCACCTCCCAACGACCCGGTGGCGCATCCCACGTCAGCGTCCCATCGGGCGTCATCCGCTCGCTCAGGTTGAGCACCGCGCCGGGATCGACCACCGGCTCGCCCTCCGCTCCGGGCGACGTTTCCAGGAGAAAACGACAATCCGGCGCGGACATCCCGAGTTCCCGGGTCGAACTCTTCAGCGCAAGATTCTTGATCGGCTCACTCCTCTCTCCATCCGCCCCCAGCGGCACCGCGATCACCGCCACGTCGCCAAAGAAGCCCTTCTGGGGACGCTCGAGCACCACTTTGATGGCCGCTCCCCCTTCGACCTCGATCTTCGACCAGACGAGGTGCTGGGTTGCATCCTCCTCGCTCACCTGCGGCCCTCCGAGATTCCATCCACTCTGGAGATTCAGGCTCAACTCGAGACCCAGACGATCCGCCTCACGACAGGCGTGAACAAAAAGCCGGGTCCACTCGCGCGAAGCAAAGGTCGGACCGGCCGGCACACGCTGGTTGCCGCGCTGACCGCTGCCGTCAGCGTCGAAGATCAGCGCCCCGCTGAAGCCCTTGGCCTTCATCTCCTCGAGATCGCGGGTGATCGCCTCCTTGGTGACGTTGCCGTTCAACCACCACCAGAAGCAGCGGATGCCGGCCTCCGGCGGCGGATTCCGGAAGCCCTCCTCAAGCTCGCCACCCAGGCAGGGCAGTGCCGGGATCAGTGATAGTCCAAGACAAAACCACCGCCGGATCCGCCCGGTCCCAAGCCAGAAGAATCGGCCTGACCACATGCTTCATGAAACGACGGCCGTGATCCCGAACTTACGGGTGTTGCCCATGCAATGCCGAGTGGCCTCTGCCGATGATCACAATTCGCGCCCTGTTTTCCTCAAATCGCGGATGGTTCCTGGCGCCTCGCGGCGTTAAAACCCAATCCCATGCAGACCCATTCCGTCCGCGTGGGGTTGTTCGGCATCGGACTCGAGGCCTACTGGTCGCAGTTCGAGGGACTGAAGGAGCGTCTCGAAGGCTACCTCGCCGAGGTCGGGGGCAAACTGGAGCGCCCCGGCGTCGAGATCGTCAACCTCGGCCTCATCGACACTCCGGCCAAGGCCTTCGAGGCCGGACACGCGTTCTGCCGGGCCGATGTCGACCTGATCTTCCTCCACGTCACCACCTACGCGCTCAGCTCGACGGTGCTGCCGGTCGTCCAGCGCGCCCGCGTTCCGGTCATCGTCCTCAACCTCTCCCCGGAAAAGGCGATCGACTACGAAGCCTTCAACCGCATCGGCGACCGCCAGCGCATGACCGGCGAGTGGCTGGCCCACTGCTCGGCCTGCCCGGTGCCGGAAATCGCCAACGTCTTCCAGCGCGCGCGCATCCGCTTCCACCAGGTGACCGGCAGCCTGCACGACGACCCCGAATGCTGGAGCGAGATCGACGCCTGGATCGACGCCGCCAGGGTCGCCGGCGTGATGTTTCACAACCGCCTCGGCCTCATGGGCCACTACTACAACGGCATGCTCGACATCGCGTCGGACACCACCCTCCAGTGCGCGACCTTCGGCGGCCACATCGAGATCATCGAGGTCGAGGAACTCGCCGCCCTGCGCCGCGATGTCACCGACGATGAGATCGCCGTCCGCGTCGCCGAAATCCGCAAGGCCTTCGACGTGCAGCCCGACTGCCCCGATTCCGAACTCGAGCGCGCCGCCCGCACCAGCGTCGCGCTCGACCGGCTCGTCGAGCGCCATCAACTCGGCTCGATGGCCTACTACCACATGGGCACCGGCAGCGAGGACAACGAGGACACCATCAG
>CALGOH010000011.1 GCA_937957985.1 uncultured Verrucomicrobiae bacterium | reverse complement strand
CACGCCCCCTCGCACCCCTACTTCGACCAGATGAAAGCCCGCCGCACCCGCCCCATCGCTCCCCCCGCCCTCGCCACCGTCACCCCCGACGCCGGCAGCAAGTCCCGCTTCGTCCTCGTCGATGCCGTCGGCGTCACCGAGTCCGACAAGACCGACTCCCGCCCCCTCGAGCGCAAGCCCACCGTCCCCTTCGACAAGCTCCTCCAGCAGGTCGCCCTCGGCGTCCGCGACGAAGACACCCTCACCAGCCTCGCCAATCGCCTCGCCCGCCTCGACCGGTCCCTCAGTGACAGCGACAAGGCCGAGCTGCAAACCCTCGGCGGCATCTCCCTCAAACAACTCGCCTCCAACCTCCTCCAAGCCACCGACCCCGACCACGCCCTCGACCAATTCCGTGCGCAGCACGGTCCTGACAAAGAACCCACGGAATCCGAACTTGGCGACCTTCGCGCCTTGGCGGTGAACAAATCTGTCGAACCCCTCGCCACCAACCCCGCCTACCGCGCCCTCCTCGAAACCAAACGCCGCGACCGCGAAGTCACCATCGACCACCTCAGCGGCGACGAAGTCCTCGCCACCGGCTACGACGAGGAAAAGGCCCGCGGCCTCATCGAGAACTGGAAGCAATTCCTCGAAGCCAACCAGGACGAGATCACCGCCCTCCAGATCCTCTACAATTTACCGCGCCGTAGCCTTCAGGCGAAGGCGGGCCGCCAATTGGTTTACGAGGAACTCAAGACCCTCGCCGAAGCCGTCGCCCGGCCGCCCTACCACATCGCCCCCGCCGAAGTCTGGAAAGCCTACGAGCACCTCGAGAAGCGCAAGCCCACCGCCGACCCGTCCAAGGTCCTCACCAACCTCATCACCCTCGTCCGCCACACCGTCGACCCCGAAAAAGAGCCGCTCGCTCCCTTCCCCGAACTCGTCGAAGCCCGCTACCAACAGTGGCTCGACCAGCAGGGCGAGCGCTTCACCGACACCCAACGCCACTGGCTCGACATCATCAAGAACACGATTGCGCTGAACGGCGCCTTCCCCACCGACGAACAGGAGGACTACCTCGAAGCCTGGCAGAACGTCGATTCCAAGGAAGGCGTCCCGCTCGCCGTCGCCCGGAAGGCGTTTGGAGGCGATCCCAAACCCATCATCGACGAATTGAACACGGTCCTCGTCGCCTGAACGCTCGTCTTCCGGATTTCACATAAATGTGAAAAAGTCCGTTGAAATCGTCCTCCGGACCGTCCATCTTGGAGCTGCCCGCCGGGTCGTCACCTTGGGCATCGATGGCCGGGACCTCGCGCGGGACTTCCTCCTCGACCTGCTCCAACACGACCGGAACCAGTTCGAGTTTGTCCGCAAGCGCATCCAGAGCATCAGCAACTACGACCGATACGAAAACCAGATCACCTTCCGCCACCTCGGCGACGGCGTCTTCGAATTCAAGCGCCCCGGCATCCGCCTCTATGCCTTCTACGACGGGATCGGTGATCAACAACAACTCATCCTCTGCACCAACGGCGGCCTGAAGGGCAAGGCCCAGTCCCGAGACATCCAACTCGCCCGCCGCCTCAAGGACGAATACTTCCGCGCCAAAGCCCTGCCCGACACCATCCTGCGACTGATCGAGCCATGAAAATCATCATCACCAAGGGCGATCCCGAGGATCCGCTGGTCAAAGCCTTCTCGGAGCCGGCCTCCCTGGAGGCCGAGATCGAGTTCTGCAAGCTCGAAGCCGTCGAGGAACTCCTCCAGTTCATGAAACGGGAAGGCATCAACCGCAGCGAACTCGCCGAACGGATGGGCGTGCCGCCGTCCCGCATCACCAAGCTGCTCAACGGCTCCGAAAACCTCACCATCGCCACCCTCGTCCGCGCCGGCCGCTCCGTCGGTGCGGAATTGAAGATCCGCTTCCAATCCGCCGCCAAGGCCTCCGCTTCCAACTCCAAATCCGCGAAGAAGCCCGCTTCCAAAGTCGCCGAGGATCCCGCGCCCTACCGCACGAGAAAGACGAACCGCAAAGTCGCCAAGGCCGCCAAGAAGGCAAAAAAGGAACGCAAGTGATGCCGCCCGCACGGTCAGCCTCCAAAGCCCCGAAGGGCTCTTCAGCCCCGAAAGGTCCTGTAGGGCCAATTTCAGCCGAGATGATTCGGCCTCCTTTTCAATTTGATCGATCCAATCCCCGATGGCGAAGACTTCTGCACGAAGTGCCAGAGTCGATTCTCTTCCAGCTGTTCGAAGAGACTCGCGGCGTATCGTATGGCGAGTTTCGGCGTCACCCCCATTTGCGCGAACTCTCAGAACTAGCGGGCGTTCCCCCGAGGTACCTGTACGACGCCTTGCGCTCCGCAGGCGTCCCCCACCAGTATGAATTGCTCGATGAGAGCGCCGTAGAAGTCGGGGTAATCAGCAACACAACTGGCAGGGGAATCGATCTCGCCAAGTTGTCATCAGGCGAGAAGCAGATTATTTCCCTCTTCTCGAAGCTGTACTTGGAGAAACGCGAGTCCCTTGCTCTTCTTTTTGATGGGCCCGAGCTATCACTGTCGATTGAGTGGCAGCGAATGCTCCTTCCAGATATCATGGCCTCTGGAAACTGCGACTTCTTGTTGGCGACAATACATTCGCCGTTCATTTTTGAGAACGAGTTCGATTGCCACGCCCGCGATCTCCGTGAGTTTACTTCCCGCTTAATCTAACGCGCAATGAGTCGTTTAGAGAGTATGCGCCAATCCCGTGATAGCTACTCGGTAGCGTTCATGGCGTTTGTGAAGGTGCATGGTGAGGATTCTGCAATCCTTGTGTGCTTCTTTGAAGGAAAGGACGTGCAGTATTTTGGGCCGCGATTGGATATGGTGGCTCCCGGTCTCAGGTGGGAGCATGTGAGCTGCGGAGGCAAGACGGCGGTCAAACGTCTTTATGAGCTCATCTCGGGCCACGCAGTCTATCGGGATGCTAGGGTCGCATTTTTCTTGGATCGTGATTATGGACTGGATGACGTGCCCTCAGATCCAGATAAGATCTACTGTACCCCTTGCTACTCGGTGGAGAATCTATATGCGACAAAGGAAGTTTTTGAGCGGGTGCTACAGGCCGAGTTCGGTTTGCCCAAGTTTCCAGATTCGGAAGGTTGCTTTTCCCGCAATGTCGACTCTTATGTGAGAGCCTTGGACCGGTTCATTGAAGTCGCGGAATTATTGAATCAATGGGTGTTCGTTCAAAGGAAACACGAGATTGAAAGCAGCCTGCCGCGGGTGCTCGATGCTGCGAAGTTACGGTTGTCACAGATGTTTGAAATCGGCTTGGAACGTGTCGATTCGACCTACACAGTCTTCGATTTGGAGGCAGCAACTGGCTGTGTGACACCTTGTGATTTAGTGGATTTGCACGCGCTCGTGATCGCTGCAGCCACGCCTGAACGGATTCAAAAAATGCGTGGCAAGTTTCTCTCATTCTTTGTTCGAGAGTATCTCACCAAGCTCGCGCTGGGGGCAAATAGCGAAGGCTCGGCGCTCTTCCCTGACAAAAGAAGAGTATCGCTTCGTCCGTCCGGCACCAACTTCTTGTCGGAGTTGTCTCAGTATGCAGAGACGCCGCAATGCCTAGTTCGGTTTATTAGATCGCTTGAAATGCCAGCGAGTGATCCTTCGGCTATTGGTGGTCGTTCGATCTTGGTCCGGCTCGTGGCGTGGTTCTCTCGGTTGCTGCACCCATTTACTTCTCGCAATGCCATCTGACTCCTCCGCCATCGTCTCCAAAGTCTGGAACTACGCCCACGTCCTCAAGAACGCGGGGGTCGGTTACGGTCCCGCGGCCGCGGGATCGAGCAGAACAGTTTGAATCCCCATGAGTAACGACTCCTCAGCGATTGTCTCCAAGGTTTGGAATTACGCGCACGTGTTGAAAAATGCGGGCGTTGGGTATGGGGATTATGTGGAACAGATCACCTACCTGCTCTTCCTCAAGCTCGCCGACGAGATGACCGAGCTGGGCTTCTATCCGCCTACGCCTGGCGGCTCCGGACGGACAAGCAACCCGATTCCCAAGGAATTCCGTTGGCCGGAGTTGGTGGGCCGGAGCGGCGACGGCCTCGAAGTCCACTACCGCCACACCCTCGAGAACCTCGGCAAGCAGCCCGGTCTGGTCGGCATCATCTTCCGCAAGGCCCAGAACAAGATCGCCAACCCCTCCGACCTCGCCCGCGTCATCAAGATGATCGCCGACGAGGATTGGTCCGGCATGGACGTGGACATCAAGGGCGCCATCTACGAAGGCCTGCTCGAAAAGACCGCCAGCTCCTCCGACAAGGGCGCGGGCCAGTATTTCACCCCGCGCCCGCTCATCCGCGCCATCGTCGAGGTCATGCAACCCCAGCCAGGCCAGCTCATCGGCGACCCCGCCTGCGGCACGGGAGGTTTCCTCCTCGCCGCCCACGATCACATCCAACAGCACCACCAGCTCGACAAGGCCGCCCGCAAGCACCTCAAGACGCAGGCCCTATATGGATCGGACATCGTCCCGTCCGTGGTGCGGCTGTGTGCGATGAACCTGTATCTCCACGGAATCGGCTCCGCCACGCCCAGCAAGAAGGGGGACTTGTCCGCCGAAGCCTTGGCGGAGGCGGACGCCCTCGCCAAGCCCAGCGGCCGGAAGTTCGACATGATTTTAGCCAATCCGCCTTTCGGCAAGAAGGGCGGCTACACCATCGTTGGCGACGACGGCCGGATCAGTACCGAGAAGCAGGAATACGAGCGCGACGAATTCTGGGCTACCACCAGCAACAAGCAGCTCAACTTCCTCCAGCACATCGTCAGCGAACTCAAGATCGGCGGCAGCGCGGCCGTCGTCCTCCCCGACAACGTCCTGTTCGAAGGCGGAGCCGGTGAGACCATCCGCAGCAACCTCCTCAAGCGCTGCAACGTCCACACCCTGCTGCGCCTCCCCACCGGCATCTTCTACGCCCAGGGCGTGAAGGCGAACGTCCTCTTCTTCGAGAAGAAGGGTGCCAGCGAGGCCCCGTGGACCAAAGACCTCTGGATCTACGACCTCCGCACCAACCAGCACTTCACCCTCAAGACCAACCCCCTCAAGGAATCTGACCTCGAGGATTTTTTGATGTGCTACAAGGCTCCCACCCGCGCCAGGCGCAAGGAGACCGATCGGTTCAAGAAGTTCACCTACGACGAGATCGTCGCCCGAGACAAAGCCAACCTCGACATCTTCTGGCTCAAGGACGAGAGCCTCGAAGACACCGAGAACCTCCCGCCCCCGGCCGAACTCGCCGCCGAGATCGTCGAGAGCCTCGAAGCCGCCCTGGAAGAGTTCCGGGTGGTGGAGGAGTCACTTGCCTCCGGGCCTGAATCCTGAGCACCCCAACTTTCAGCATAGGCCCGGCCGGATTCGAACCGGCGACCAAGGGATTATGAGTCCCCTGCTCTAACCGCTGAGCTACAGGCCCGTTGCGCGGGGGTTGTCGGATTTGTGACCGCCGCGCGCAAGTGAATCCGAAAATGGATCAGGCGGCGATCTCGTAGTGCTCGGCGATCTGCTGGAAGATCCGGTCGCGGCGCTCGCGGGCCTGCTCGACGTCGCGGGTCTTCAGCGAAAAACGGAGGCGCTCGGCGGTGGCATCCGGCTTGTGAACGGTCAGATGGCACCACCAAACGCCGCGGTTGTTCCAAAGATGGTGGTTCGGGTTGTCGTGATTCACTCGCAGGGCGAGCTTGGGTTTGCGTTTCATGCGGAAGCGGAAAGTCTGCGGGCAGATCGGTTTCCGCCCAGTCCGCTGAGTCCGAGCAGGTTCCAACCCTTGCACCGCTGGAATTCCAGCGGACCGACGGCAGCAGGCAAGCCTTTTTGCCCCGATCCCGAGGTTTCCCGCCATTTGCGGAGAAATCCCGCGGATCCGGTCAGGCGGACCGGAGCGCCTCCTCGAAGATGCCGCACAGCTCGGCCGGATCCTCCTCGCCCACCGACACTCGGATCAGGTGGGACGGCACGCCGCATCCCTCCGCCCAGTCCAGCTCGCGGTAGTGGGCCAGCAGCGTGTAGGGACAGGCGAGGGTGAACCGCGTGCCGAAGCTCGGTCCCTTGGAGACCCTCAGCGCATCGAAGACCCGCGGCGCCCGGCGGGGCGCCTTGAGCGCGAATGACAGCAAGGCTCCATAGCCGCCGTCCGGATGGCGGACCTTCTCGTAGCACTCGGTCGAGGTCCGCGAAGGATGCCACACCTCGGCCACCGCCGGATGGGCCGACAGCAACTCGGTCAGCCTCACCGCGGTCTCGTTGGCGCCCTTCAGCCTCCCGGGGTAGCCCTTGAGGTTCGAAAGCAGGACCTGGACATCGCCGAGATACCTCGGGCAGGTCTCCTCGGCCTCGTGGCGGAGCGAGGCCGCGAGGTCGGCGGAGAAGTCGGAATCCTCGCGGACGACCGTGAGGCCGCCCATGACGTCGCCGGCGCCGGAGAGCCACTTGGTCAGGCTGCACGTCACGACATCCGCCAGCGGCAGCACCCGGACGTTCTGCGGGCCGACCGCCGAGTCGTCGACGATGAGCGGCGTGCCCCCCTCGCGGCAGGCGGCCGAGACCCTCTCGAGATCGACGGTCCGCAGCAGCGGATTGGTCGGGACCTCGGTGAAGACCGCGGCGAACTCGCCGTGGGCGATCCGTTGGAGGGCTTCCTCGAAGGACTCGCCCTCCGCTTCGTTCAGGAGCACCACGCCGTTTCCGAAGGACTCCTGAAGCTTGAGCGAATCGACGTAGGGAAACTCGAGCTGGAGCGTCCGGCGGCCCTCGGCGATGCCGGGCAGCGACCGCAGCAACGCGGTGATCGCCGCCATCCCGTTGCCGAAGACCGAGACCTGATCGGGCGAGGTCGAGTAGATCGTCGCCAGGCGGCGCTTGAGCAGGGCCATCTTCGACCCGCTCTTGAGTCCGCCGTTCAGCCAGTCCTCGGCCATCCGGCTGGTGACCAGCTCGCCGGTGAAACGCTGGTATTCCCAGGCGACCATCGCCGCCTCGTCCGGCACGATCACGGCCTGGAATCCATCGAAGCCCACCGAGCGGACCGCGAGCTTCGACTTCCGCTCGATCCAGCGCTGCGCCCGCTGGGCCGAGGCCCGCGTGGGAAAAAGGTAGGCCCTCTCACCGTCGCCGCAGACGTCCTCCTCGGCACGCTTGGTCAGCCGCTCGACCAGGGGATTGCGGATGAACCGCGGATAGCCGGCCTTGAGTCGGCGCATGATCTTCTCGCGTCCCTCCTCGTAGCCGAGCACCGACGCCCAGGTCGGCAGGCAGACCGAACACGCATGCGCGGAATCCGGGAGCGGAACCCCGAGGTCCGCCTCGCCGTATGCCGGGTGCCGGACATAGTCGCGCATGCGCCCACTGCTTGGAACCATTCGCCCGCCACGCGCAAGTCGATTTCACTTCCGATTCGCTTCCGGGACACGCCCGACGCCGCGGAGCTTCTGGCTCGGGCCTCCGGCACGACCGGAGATTTTCCGCTACCACCGACACCCGTCAGGGGTTTTATTCCCCGCCATGAATCGCTGGAAGTTCTGGAGCCTGATCCTGCTGGTGATCGCCGCCGGTCTGCTGATCGGAAACTGGCTGGGCAAAGGTGCGGCCGGTGCTGAGAGAACCGCCGGGGCCTCGCCAACCTCCGACTCGAAACGGACGCGACCCCTCGACGATCCCCGCCCACCCGCCGCCCGCACCGGCGACCGCGACGAGGATGGAGGAACCGCCACCGATCCCGACGCTCCGGAAGGCGCCATCCCCGGACAGCGGACGGTCACCTTCGCCAGCGCCGAGGCGATGCGCCGCTTCCTCGCTTCGCTCGAGGGCACCGGCATCGTCGTGCTGGGCTCGATCGACGCGCTCAACACCCTGCGACTCGGCGTGCGCGACGCTTCGGCACTCGCCGCGCTCCTCGATGGATCGGAGGAGATCGGCTACATCTTCCCCGCCGAGATTCCCGGCAAGGCCTCCTTCCAACAGGACGCCACGCCCTTCGGCCGCGACTTCCTCAAATGGCTCGGCGCCGACGGCGACCGGACCACCTGGGGCGACGGCGTGAGAATCGCCGTGCTCGACACCGGCGTGATCGCCGACCCGGCCTTCGCCCACCGCGTGATCAGCAGCAACCTCGTCGCGCTGCCGGACGACCCCTCGACGATGAACAGCCACGGCACCGCCGTCGCCGCGCTTATCGCGGGCATCGACGGTCTCGCCCCCGGCGCCTCGATCCTCGACTACCGAATCGCCCGCGACGACGGCACCTCGGACACCTTCCTCATCGCCCAGGCCATCCTCGCCGCCACCGACGCCGGGGCCGACATCATCAACATCTCGCTCGGCGCCGCCGGACGCAGTGTCCTGCTCGAGCAGGCCGTCAACTACGCGAGCCAGGCCGGGGTCGTGGTCGTCGCCTCCGCGGGAAACAACGGCCTCGACTACCTGTTCTACCCCGCCGCCTACGAAAACGTCGTCGGCGTCGGCGCGGTGGATGCCCGCGGCGAGCACCTGCTCTTCTCGAACACCGGAGAGACCTCCATCGTCGCCCCCGGCCTGGCGTTGAATTCGACCGCGGGCAACGGCACGCCGATCAGTTTCAGCGGCACCTCGGCCAGCTCCCCGGTCGTCGCCGGCGCCATCGCCGCGGTCATGACCCAGCAGCAGACCAACGCCTCCAACGCCTGGCAGCAGGTCCAGTCCTCCGCCAACGAAGCCGGCGCCCCCGGAAACGATCCGGCCTACGGCGCCGGCATCCTCGACGTCGGGCGGACGCTCAACAGCAAGGTCCCGGGCATCAGCGACGCCGCCCTCGCCGCCAACTACGTCACGACCAACCCACAGGGGAATCCGATCGTGCAGGTGACCGTCGAGAACCGCGGCACGGCGCCCATCGTCAACGCCCCGGTCACGGTAAGCACCCCGATGGGCGTGAGCCAGCTCAACGTCACCACCCTCGCGCCCGGTGCCATCCAGACCTTCGAGCTGCCGCTCGGTTCTTCGGACCAGGGCTTCCGGATCGAATCCTCCGTCGGCCTTTCCGGTGGCACGATCGATCAGAATCCGGCAAACAACCGGCGAATTGATGTCGTGGTTCCCCAGGAGTCTCCCTAGCGCCGTCCTCGCCCTGGCGCTGGTCGGCACCGGCCGGGGTGACGAGCGCTGGGCACACCACGCGGTCGCCGGTCCGGTCGACCAACTCGAAGTCGCCGGCAATGCCTGCGGTCCGGCGGCCCTACTCGCCTCGTTTCGCTGCGGGTCGGAGCCGTGGCGGATCGCTCCGGAAAGAATCCCCGGCGACTCCGACCGCCTCAAGCTGCTCTACATCATCCGCGCCCACGGGCTGCGGCCATCGGCCAGCCTTCGCGACCGCAAGCGCTGGAGTAGTGACGGGATCAACCTGGAAGACCTAGCCGACGTCGCGGCGGAGCTCGCCGCGATCGGCGGCCGGCCGGCGCCACGCGTCGAGCATCTGCTTCGCGAGGACCGCGAGTCCCCCGGGCGACATCTCGACCGGCTCCACGACCGAATTCGCGACTCGCTGAAGGCCGGCTTTCCACCCGTCGTCAGCCTACGCCGTCATGTCCTGAGAAAGGGAACCTGGACCCCTCTCGAGGGACACTACGTCAGCATCGTCATGGTTCCCGAAAAGCTCCCGCGCCGGGCGAGGAGCTTCGACTTCATCTATTTCGATCCGTGGGGCGGGCGCAAATGCCGGGGCACCTTCCGGATTGCGGACCGTCCGATCCTCGCGGCGAAGGGCAAGCAGTCGCCCTTTCTCGAAGCGCTCGTCCCGGAAGCACGGATCGGCCGGTCGAAACTTCGCGCCGGCGAAACGAGCGTGGTGGTTCCCAGCGCGATGATCCGCCGCTGATCATGCTGCTCTACCTTCACATCCCGTTCTGCCACCGGGTCTGCCCCTACTGCTCGTTCTACAAGCACACGCCGGGCGCGACACCGATCCCCCGCTTCATCGACGCCCTGCTCGCCGAAGCCCGTCATCGCGTGCCCGAAGCATCCGACCGGATCCGGACGCTCTATTTCGGCGGAGGAACGCCATCGATGCTGTCTCCCTCGCACCTGCGACGGCTGTTCGAAGGGCTCGGGGAAATCATCGACCTTGATGCACTCGAGGAAGTCACCCTCGAGGCCAACCCCGCCACCTTCGACACGGCCAAGGCCGTCCTGTTCCGCGAACTCGGCGTGCGCCGGGTTTCGCTCGGCATCCAGTCCTTCGCCCCCCACGTGCTCGGGACCCTCGGCCGCGAGCACGATCCCGACCAGGCCGCCGAGTCGGTGCGCATCCTCCGCGAGGCCGCGATGCCGTCGGTCAACGTCGACCTGATGTTCTCGGTTCCCGGGCTCTCGCTTGAGGACTGGCGCTCGACGCTTGAAACGGCCATCGCCCTCGAACCGGATCACCTCTCCGCCTACAACCTCACCTACGAGGAGGACACCGCGTTTCTGGAGCTTCTCAAGAAGGGCGACCTCGACACCGACGAGGACCGCGATGCCGAGCAGTTCCACCTCGCCCACGATCTGCTCACCTCCGTCGGCTTCGATCACTACGAAACATCGAACTACGCCCGTCCCGGCCACCATTCGCTCCACAACCGGGGATACTGGCGGGGCGACGACTATCTCGGACTCGGACCTTCCGCGGTCTCGACCTTGCCGACGACGGGTTTCGCCGCGCTGCGCACCACCAACGTCGCCGACACCGACCGCTATGTCCGCATGATCGAGAGCCTCGGCCACGCGGCGGTCGAGCAGGAGGCATTGAGCGAGCCGCAGCTCCGGATCGAGAGGATCGCGCTGCTGCTCCGCACCTCGGAGGGCATTCCGCTCGACTGGGTGACCGACGGCGACCGCGAGCGGTTCGTCGATGCCGGCTTCGCCGCCGTTTCGGAGGACCGCCTCGTCCTCACCCGGAAAGGCGCGGCCCTGGTCGATCCGATCGCCGCCGAGCTGGCCTGAAGCGTGTCGCTTGGAACTTGGCACTTCTCACTTGGCACTTCGAGGCGCAGCCTCGCGGCGTGTCTTTCCCCTACCGCATCGCCCGTTCGCTGCTCTTCCGCCTCGATCCGGAAACCGCCCACGACGTGAGCATGGCGGGTTTGCGGTTCGCCGAGGCGACCCGGCTGCTGCCGCTCTTCATGCCGAAGCCCGACCATGCCGGGCCGGTGGAGATCATGGGGCTCCGCTTTCCCAACCGGATCGGCCTCGCCGCCGGACTCGACAAGGAGGGCAACACCATCGACGCCCTGGGCAGGCTCGGCTTCGGCTTCATCGAGATCGGCACCTTCACCCCCCGCCCCCAGGCGGGAAACCCGAAGCCGCGCCTATTCCGCCTCGTCGATCGCGAGGCCATCATCAACCGCATGGGCTTCAACAATCCCGGCATCGAGGCCGGCGTCCGGAACGCCGCCACCCGACGGACCTTCGAGGGCATTCTCGGATTCAACATCGGCAAGAACAAGACCACTCCGAACGAGAACGCCGAGGACGACTACCTCGCCTGCCTGCGGGCCTGCCACGCCGCCGCCGATTATGTCGCGGTGAATTTCTCCTCTCCCAACACGCCCGGCCTGCGCGAACTTCAGGGTGAGGAGAGCTGCGCCCGGCTTCTCGACGTGCTCAAGCGGGAGCAGGAGAAGCTGGCCGCCGAGCACGGCAGGCGGGTGCCGCTGCTGTTCAAGGTCGCGCCCGATCTCGACGAGTCACAAATCAAGGGGCTCGCCCGGGTCTTCCGCGACGGTGGGCTGGACGGCCTGATCGCCACCAACACGACCATTTCGCGCACCGAGGTCAAAGGCCATCCGCGCGCCGCGGAAACCGGTGGATTGTCCGGCCGCCCGCTGCTGCAAAGGAGCAACGACGTCCTGAGCGCCTTCCACACCGAACTCAGCGACGGCATCCCCATCATCGGCAGCGGTGGCGTTTCCTCGCCGGAGGACGCCGAAGCCAAGCTGCGCGCCGGCGCCGCGCTTGTGCAGATCTATTCCGCGTTCATTTTCCAGGGGCCCGCCCTCATCCGCGGCTGCGCCGAAAGACTCGGCACGGTCTAACGGATTTTTTCCGGAATCGGATCACCGCCGCCACCCTCCCAGTCCAAAGCGTCCCCGTTGATGAAAGCCGTCCTCTTCCTCTGCCCGCTCCTCGCCACGCTTCATGCCCAGTTTCCGGACGACCCGATGGAGGAGGCATTCGGAGGAAAGACTTCCACCGCCGACCAAACGGTCGTCGAGGCATCGCTGGTTTCCGAAGCCGCGACCATCGCCGCCGGCGAGCCCTTCGACGTGGCGCTGGTCCTCGACCACGCGCCCCACTGGCACACCTACTACGTCAATCCCGGCCAGGCCGGCTTCCCGCCCGAGATCTCGTGGAGGCTGCCCGACGGCTTCGTGGCCTCCGAGCTTCGCTTTCCGACTCCCGTGCTCGGGACCTTCGCCGACGCTCCGTTCTACGGCTATGAAGGCCGCACCGCCTTCCTCGCGACCATCACCCCGCCCGCCGATCTGGAACCGGGCACCAGCATCGAACTCGTGGGCGACGCGTCCTGGCTCGCGTGCAAGCAAAGCTGCATTCCGGGTGATGCGGAGGTCTCGACCACTGTCGCGGTCGGTGCTTCGACCACGAGCGATCCGGCACAGGCCTCGCTCTTCGACGCGGCGAGGGCGGCGATGCCCGCCGACGACACCGGGTGGAACGCGAGCGCCAGCGCGTTAGGCGATTCGATCACCCTGCGGCTCGATCCCCCGACCGCCAGCCATGAACCCGGCGAGGTGCGCCTTTTCAGCGCGAACTCCGTCGAGGACAGCGCCGCACCGCAGACCTTGAGAAAGACGGACGCCGGATACGAACTCACCATCACCCGCAATCCGGAACTCGACACGCCCCCCGACCGGATCGAGGGCATCCTCAAGGCCTCCAACGGATGGACGGCGGGAGGCCCGCAGGGAATGGGGCTCTCGCTTTCCATCGGGGAAGCTCCCGGCGCGTCCGACGGTCCGGCCACCCCAGACGAAACGACCGCGATGTCGCTGCCGTTGGTGCTGCTGCTGATGTTCGCCGGCGGGCTCATCCTCAACCTCATGCCCTGCGTGTTCCCGGTGATCGGTCTCAAGATCATGGGCTTCGTCCAGCAGGCGGGACATTCGAAATCCAAGATCATCGCCCACGGCCTGGTCTTCACCGCCGGGGTGCTCGTGTCCTTCTGGATCCTCGCCGGCATCCTGCTCGCCGGCGGCATCCGCAACTGGGGCGGCCAGTTGGAGAACCCGCTCGTCGTCTTCTCGCTGCTGCTGGTGATGCTGGTGATGGCGCTCTCGATGTACGGCGTCTTCGAGATCGGCGCCTCCGCCACCGGCGTCGGCGGCACGCTGGCCAGCAAGGAGGGCCTCGGCGGCACTTTCTTCTCCGGGGTGCTCGCGACGGTCGTCGCCACGCCCTGCTCGGCACCGCTGCTAGGCGGCGCCCTCGGGGTCGCCGTGACCCTGCCCGGGCCGCTCTTCATGCTGGCCTTCACCCTGATGGCGCTCGGCCTCAGCCTGCCCTACCTGATGCTCTCGGTCTTTCCCGCGCTGGTTGATCGACTGCCGCGCCCGGGCCCGTGGATGGAGTCCTTCAAGCAGGCCATGTCCTTCCTCCTCTTCGGCACCGCCGGGTATCTGTTGTGGGTCTATTCCTATCAGGTCTTCGACCAGCAGGCCGGCCAGAAGGGACTGTGGGTCATGCTCGGGCTCACCCTGATTGCCGCCGGGTTCTGGGTCTACGGCCGCTGGGACGTTCCCAGCCGCGGCACCCGGGTCCGGTGGATCGGGCGGATCGTTGCGATCGTTTTCGTCGCCGGAGGCGTGTGGGCCGGATGGCCGGCGAAGGCCCCGGCCCCCTCCGAACAGCCGGCCGCCTCGATCACCTGGGAGGCGTGGTCGCTCGAACGGCAGAGTGAGCTCATCGCCTCGGGCACCCCGGTCTACGTCGATTTCACCGCGCGCTGGTGCCTCACCTGCCAGACCAACAAGGCGGCCGCCTACACCGAGGCCATGGCCGAGTACTTCGAGAAACACGGCATCGTCGCCCTCAAGGCGGACAAGACCACCTCGCGACCGGACATCGACGAGGAACTTCGCCGCCTCGGCAAGACCGCGATTCCGGTCAACGTGCTCTATCCGCCCGGTTCGAACGAACCTCTCATCACCAACACGGTCCTCACCGAGTCCTATCTGCGCGGCTTTCTCGAGGAACACTTCGGAACCTGACGGCGGGACACGCCACTCGGGCCTCGCGCCGGGCGCTTTCCGCGGTAACAATGACCGCGATGAGCGAACAATCCGCCGATCTCCCCCAACTCGTCCGCGACGATCCCTGGCTCGAACCGCAGGCCGAACGGATCCGGGCCCGGATCGATCGCTTCCGTGACACGCTCGGGCGCATCGGTGATTCCAGGGGACGACTGGCACCTTTCGCACGCGGGCACCAGTTGATCGGCCTGCATCCCACCCCGGAGGGCGACTGGAGCATCCGCGAATGGCTGCCCGCCGCGAAGGCCGTGAGCGTGATCGGCGATTTCAACGACTGGAGCGTCGAGGGCCATTCCCTGTCGCGTCACGACAACGGCGTCTGGAGTGCCCGGCTTCCGGCCGGATCCATCGCGCACGGCCAGCGCTACAAGCTGAGGATCACCGGTGCCGACGGCTCGGTGCGGGATCGCATCCCGGCCTGCGCGACGCGCGTGGTCCAGGACCCCGAGACTCATGACTTCTCGGCCCAGGTCTGGCAGGCCCCGGAACCCTACGTGTGGCGGAACGACTTCGATCCCTCCACCGTCACCATCCCGCGCATCTACGAGGCGCATGTCGGCATGTCCGGCGAGGAGCCGCGGGTTCACGGCTACCGGGAATTCGCCAACACCGTGCTGCCCCGCATCGCCGAGGCCGGTTACAACACGGTGCAACTCATGGCCGTGCAGGAGCATCCCTACTACGGCTCGTTCGGCTACCACGTCTCCAGCTTCTTCGCCCCCTCGTCCCGCTTCGGAACGCCGGAGGACCTGAAGTATCTCGTCGATACCGCACATGGCCTCGGCCTCGCCGTCCTGCTCGACATCGTCCATTCCCACGCCGTGAAGAACATCGCCGAGGGTCTCAACGACCTCGACGGATCCGGCAACCTGTACTTCCACGCCGACGGTCGCGGGGAGCACCCGCAGTGGGACTCGAAATGCTTCGACTACAGCCGCGACGAGATCCGCTGCTTCCTCCTGTCGAACGTCCGCTGGTGGCTGGAGGAATTCCGCTTCGACGGCTTCCGCTTCGATGGCGTGACCTCGATGCTCTACTGGCATCGCGGCACCACCGCCTTCGATCACTACGACAAGTATTTCCTCCATGACATCGATCACGACGCGATCCTCTACCTCCAGCTCGCGACCACCCTCGCCCGGGAGCTGAAACCGGGCGCCCTCCTCGTGGCCGAGGACATGTCCGGCATGCCGGGCCTGTGCCGGCCGGTCGATGAGGGCGGCATCGGCTTCACCCACCGTCTCGCGATGGGCGTGCCCGACTACTGGATCAAGCTGCTCAAGCACACCCGCGACGAGGACTGGAACCTCGACGAGATGTGGCACACCTTGGTCAACCGCCGCCACGGCGAGGCCAACATCGCCTACGCCGAAAGCCACGATCAGGCACTCGTCGGCGACAAGACCCTCGCCTTCTGGCTGATGGACCAGGAGATGTACTGGCACATGGGCGCCGAGGACGACCATCCGGTGATCGACCGCGGCATCGCGCTGCACAAGATGATCCGGCTCGTGACTTTCGCCCTCGCCGGCGAGGGATGGCTGACCTTCATGGGCAACGAGTTCGGCCACCCGGAATGGGTCGATTTCCCGCGCGAGGGCAACGGCTGGTCCTACCACTACTGCCGCCGCCAGTGGTCGCTGGTCGACAATCCGGCCCTGAAATACCGGTTCCTCGCGCTCTTCGACCGGGCGATGCTCCAACTCGGCGAGGCCCGCGGTCTTCCCGGCGACCAGACCGCGAACTGCCTCAACATCGATCCGGTCAACAAGGTCCTCTGCGTCGAGCGGGCCGGTGTCGTTCTCGTTTTCAACTGGTCGATCGACCGGTCGATTCCGGACTACCGCTTCAAGGTGCCCGGCACCGGCGACTACCAACTCGTTCTCAGCAGCGACGACCCCGACTTCGGCGGGCACGACCGCGTCGATGCCTCGGTCCCGTATCCGGTGAATGCCGATGGCGAACTGAGCGTCTACACCCCGGCCCGCACGGCGCTCGCGTTCGCGCCGGCCGATCAGTAATCGCGGCGACAGAAGATCCAGCCCGCGAGGAAAAGAATCACCGCCTCGAAGGCGAGCGAGGAACCGATGATCCACGCCGGGGAGTGTCGGCGCATTCCCTCCTCGGCCTCCTCATCCCGCTCCGGCTCCCCGGTCATGGTGAGGCTCGCGATCTCGCTGGACGACAGCCCCGAGTCACCTTTCACCACGATCCAGCGCTGGAGCAGGTTCACCGTGTCGGTGGTCTTGGGCAGAATCTTGAAGGGCAGGGAATACATGGCCAGGTCCTCGCGCGCCTTCTCCTGCTCTTCCGGGCTCAGCATCCGGGGGCCGGCGACCCCCAGCGAAACCCCGAGTTCCGCTTCCATCCACGCCTTCTCCTCCACGACCTTCGCCAGCCATGCGAAGCACCAGAACACCAGGGCGGCCAGAACCGAGGCCATCACCGACCGGGTCTTGACGCCCGTCAGGACCATCACCGACCAGATGTAGGAGAACATCAGCACGATCAGCGGCACCGCCCAGAACACCGTCGGGTTCCAATGGCCGATCCTCCATCGCAGCGCGACGAACACGAGCAGACAGAAGGCCGCGGTCTGGATCGCGGCAAACAGCAGGCCCGCGAGATACTTGTAGAGAAACAGCTTCCACCGCGAGATCGGCTTGGAAAGCACCACACCGGCGCTGCCCTCCTGCATGAACTCCGGGAACACCGGCGCGCAGGTGATCAGCGCGAGGATCACCGCGATCCAGGACAGCCAGAGATTGACGATGAACATCCCGAAGATGCCGAGATACGCCTGCTCCGCCATCCGCGAACCGGCCACCAGATACTCGCTCTCGACGGAGTACAGGCCGAAGAACACGCTGAAGCCGCTCTCGTTGAACCCGATCGACAGGTAGAGCAGCCCGGCAAACAGCGAGATCCCGAGCGTCACCCAGAACAGCACCCGCGCGCGAAGCAGGCGGATCGCATCGATGAAGACCGCGTTGAACTGCCTCATGCCGGGTCCTCCTTCCCGCGTTCGACCGCCTCCAGGAACACCTCCTCCAGCGACGAACGCCGCTCCCGGATCTCCCGGATGGTGACCCCTTCGCCGCGCAACTCGTCGATGATCCCCTGGATGCCTTCCGCGTCCTGGGACTCGACGACCAGGGTGTCCCCCGCCACGCGCATGCCCCTCTCCTCGAAGCGCGGCTTCAGCGTGAGCGGCACCGGCCCGAGGCTGCGGATCTCGAAGAGCCGCTCCCGCCGGGTCAGCGATTCAACCGTGCCCTTCTCGACGATCCGTCCCTTGGAAAGGATCGCCACCTCGTCGGCGATCTGCTCGACCTCGCCGAGCAGGTGGCTGTTGACGAAGACCGTGCGCCCCTGCTCGCGCATGCCCTCGATGATCCTGCGGATCTCGATCCGCCCGCCCGGATCCACCCCGTCGGTGGGCTCGTCGAGAAAGACGATCTCCGGGTCGTTCACCAGCGCCTGGGCAAGGCCGACGCGCTGCCTCATCCCTTTCGAATAGGTTCCGTTCTTGCGGTCGGCCCATTCTTTCATGCCGACGGTCTCGAGCAGTTCCTCGGTGCGTTGCTTCGCCGCCCTGGCCGGCACATTCGCCAGACCCGCCGTGTAGGCGACGATCTGGCGACCGGTGAGATACTCGGGAAACCGCGCGTGCTCGGGAAGATAGCCGACCTTCGCCAGGATCCTCCGGCTTCCGATCCGCTCGCCGAGCATCGTGCCCCGGCACTCAGTCGGACGCACGATGGTCAGCAAGGACTTCACCAGCGTGCTCTTGCCCGCCCCGTTGGGGCCGAGCAGACCGAACACCACCCCGCGCGGAACCGTCAACGACACGCCACCCAGCGCCTCGAAGCGTCCGTAGCGCTTGCGCAGGTGCTCGATCTCGACGGCGGCGGATTCCACGGCGCATCCCTAACCAATGCCGCGGTTGCGGGAAACCCCTTTTCCCGCTCCTTTACGGGACGCCGATCCGGGCTATTCTCCGGGAACAAACCCGGCCGCCCGCGCTCCCATCCCCATGAAGCTCTTTCTTTCCATCCTCGCCCTTACCGTGCTCACTTCCTGCAACGCCATGTCCGAAGAAGACAAGAAGCCTGCCGAAGCCCCGAAGATTCCCGAAGGAGCCGAAGTCGCCACGCTCGGCGCCGGCTGTTTCTGGTGCGTCGAAGCCGTCTACGACCAACTCGACGGCGTTCACTCCGCGGTATCCGGCTACATGGGCGGAACCGTCGCGAATCCCACCTACGAGGCGATCTGCACCGGCACCACCGGTCACGCCGAGGTGGTGCAGGTGGTCTTCGACCCGGAAAAGATCAGCTACGAGAAGATCCTGTCCTGGTTCTGGCAGCTTCACGATCCGACCACCCTCAATCGCCAGGGGGCCGATGTCGGAACCCAGTACCGCTCCGCCATCTTCTACCACTCCGAAGACCAGAAGAAGATCGCCGAAGCATCGAAGAAGGCCCACCAGCCCGACTTCGAGGATCCGATCGTCACCGAGATCACCGAGGCGTCGACCTTCTACCCGGCCGAGAAGTATCATCAGGAGTACTATTTCCAGAACAAGTCGGCCGGCTACTGCCGCATGGTGATCCAGCCGAAGCTCATGAAGCTGAAGCTCGAGCACTGATGTTCCGTGGCTGCCCCGGCCCGGGGCAGGCCGTCGGAGCGGCGGCCCGCCGCTCGCCGGAGGAACATTCGGCATTCTGCATTTGTCATTCGGCATTCGGAACCGCAGGTTCCGCCGCATGTCGAAGTATGCCGGTGAAGAAGTCCTCGTCGTCCCCCGTTCACTGTTCGAGGAAACCGGGGCCTTCGAAGGCATCCGGACCGAAGGCATCGACCCGGTCATCGACCGCTTGCTGGACCCGTCCAATCACTTCTTCATGGACCGCGCCGAGGCCGAGGACGACCCGTCGCACAAGCAGCTCATCCCCTACTGCGTGATCCGCTGCGGCCGCCGGGCCCTGAACGACACCCCCGGCACTGCCGGCGGCGCGGCCGGTCGCCGCGCGCTCCGCCCGGTCGGCGTCGGCGGTCACATCAACCCGGTGGATACCGGCGGCGGCAGGACGGGGCCGGAGGCCTACCGTGCCGCCGTCGAACGCGAACTCGACGAGGAACTCGTCTTCGACGTCCCGCACACCAACCGCATCATCGCCCTGCTCAACGACGACACGAATCCCGTCGGCCAGGTGCATCTCGGAGTGGTCCACCTGATCGAGATCGAGGACGACGCCGTCCACTCGAACGAGGACGCCCTTGCGGACCTCTGCTTCACCGAGCTGGCGGACCTCAGCGGCCCGCTCTTCGAGCGCCTCGAGACCTGGTCGCAGTTCTGCGTGCGCCACCTGGCCGATTCCTGACGGCCCGAAGTTCCGTACGCAGTCCCTCCTTTAGTAGGGGGCTTCAATCGTCCGCCTCCAGCGACACGATCCCGTATCTCGCGTAGAGCAGCAGCACGCCCATCAAGAGAAACAGCGGCAACCAGAATCGGAGGCCTCCTCCCTGCATGTCTGCCTTCTCAAGGAAAATGGCGGCCGGGACGAGAAGAAGAATCCCGATCCACACCACCCGCTCGTTCAGGCACGGCTTTCGGATCATGGAGAACGTGGCTCCGCCTCCGAGGACAGCGCCAACGACCCAGTCGGTCGGTTGATTCTCGGGAAGGGCAAACAGCAGGGTCATCCCGATCCCGAAGATCGCGGCGAGACAGACTCCCAGTCGGTTCACCTTCATCGCGATCTCCAAGACCTCCTGAAGGAGGAACTACATACGCCAATGACCGGCGTTCATGGACCGGTCACCACTCCTCGCCGAGCCCGTAGCGCCCGGCCAGTTCCAGAAGTTCCTCCCGCATCGGCCACTCATCGGGACGCTCGCTGACCTCGTGACGCTTGCTGGCGCCCTTGAGCATCATGCAGCCGGTGTTGTCGCCGATCGCCCGGACGGCCTCGACCTCCTCGTCGGAAAGCCTGACATCGGGCAGCACGGCCAGTTCGCGGATCCGCTCCTCGATCGGCCGCGCCTGCTCGCTGGTTTCCTGGATGAAGGTCGGCACCACGCTCTCCACCGGCTTCTGGCTCAGGTTCCAGATCGCCGCGAACTGAACCATCGAAAGCCCATGCTTTTCGGCGATCGGCTTCATCTTCTCGATCTTCTCCAAACCATGTTCGACCCACCCCTCCGGACGGTAGGCCCGGTGGTCGCCGGGCTTGAACTCATGACCGGCCTGCATGTCGCCGAAAAACAGCCCGCCGAAGTCCACCACCCGCGTCAGAACCTTCACGCCGTGCTTCTCACAAGCCGGCAGCGCCAGCCCCACCGGCCACGGCTCCAGCGGATTGAGGATGAGCATCGCCCAGTCGATCATCTCCCCGAATCGCTCGAAGCAGTGGATCAGGTCGAGCGTGAAGCCGTTCGCAGGTCCCGGGGCGATGCCGAGGCGATCGGCCAGCCCTTCCTCCTTCAGCCCCCGCATCGCCTCCCACACGGCCTCGCTGGTGTAGCCGGTTTCATCGGGATTGTGGAGCATCACCAGGTCGAAGTGATTGGTCCGGCAGTGCTCCAGCGATTTCTCGCAGGCCATCCGCAGGTAGGCCTTGTAGCCCTCAGGCCCGCGCAGCTCCGGGTCGGTGAAGCGCGGATAGCCCCGGTTCCCCTGCCGCTGGCCTTCGTGAAAGTCGTGCCCGAGGGTTCCGACGAGACAATAGCTGTCGCGGTCGATCCCTTCCAATGCCCGTCCGAGCAACTCGTCCGCCTTGCCGTTGCCGTAGACATCGGCCGTGACGAATGTCCGGAAGCCCGCCTCGTAGGCCAGCCGGATGCAGTCGATGTAGCGCTCCTCGGTCAGGGTTTCCCCGAAGTGCATGAAACGTCCGCCGCTCCATGTGCCGTACGCCGTGGTGGTAAGATCCATGCCGGGGAAATAGGCCGGACCTCCGCCGTGGTCAACGATCGTAGCCCGGCGATTACCATGCTTGTTCTCCTTGCGATAGGACACCCGCCGATTGGGCAACGAACATCCCCATCTTTCCCCGTCGGTCAGCCCCTAGGCATCCGAAGGTTCCCACGAGCGGGATTTCACGACCTTGATCGCGCCCTGGCTCCGCGTCGCAAGCCCGCCGTCGCCGCCGGAGCGGATCGTCTGCACCGTCTCATACTCCTCCCGCAGCAGCAGCGGATGAAGAAGCGACGCCCAGATCCGGCCCTTGCTGATCGAAATCTCCGCGTCCCGCTCCTTGCCGAGAAAATCCGTCTCCCCCCGCACCGACAGGTCGCCCGTCACCGAGAAGACGCCGCAGGGATGCCCCGCGATGGCCTCTTCGCCCTCGAACACCAGTTCGATCCGCCCGGTGGCGTCCGCCGCGTGAATCATCTTGATCGCGCTTCCCGTCAGCACCACCCGGTCGCCGGGCTTCCATCGGCGTGACGACGAGAACCACTGCGTCCGCGGGTGCGCGCCCGTCTCGACCAGCAGGTGCGGGATCTCCCGCCCCATCGCTTCGGCCCAGTTCACCTTGCGGAACTCGTTGCCGACGTTGCCACCCACCTTCCAACCTCCGGAAGTCAGCACGAAATCGAGTGACTCCCCCTCGAGCTCGGAAGCTCCGGCAGGCACCGCCGCATTCTCTTCCTGATCCGGAAGAATCCGTCTGCCGGCCTGCTCCAGCGAGATGTGGAAGCGACCGGACTCCTTGCTGAAGACCACCTCGGTCTCCAGCTTGTGGTTCCAGGAATCCGTCTCGGATCCCAGCTCCGACTTCTCGACGACCCGCACGTTGTCATAAGAATTGGAAATCCTCAACCGCCCGCTGAGCGTGCTGGGAAAATCGAGATCGCGCCGGAAACTCACGCCGTCGTTGTGGCGGCTCACCTCCTTGGCCAGGGACGAGTCCACCTCTCCTCCGGGCTGCGGAGTCGAGGGAGCCAGCTTCCCGATTTCCCCCTTCCCGAGCAAATTTCCCACCTTGTCGCATCCGAACAGAAACGGAAGCGCCAGACACATCGCGATGACGCAGGGGGATCTCATCGGGCGTGGGGATTAAACCAAGACCGCCCCCCCGTGACCAGTCTCATCCGGGGCCGCCCGCGGCCCTCCGGCAGACCAGACGCTGGTCCATTTCCAGCGCCGGCAGATCCTCCGCCGCCTCGCCGACCAATTGCGCCGGCACGCCAGCGACGGTGGAATGCGGCGGCACGTCCGTCAGCACCACGCTGCCGGCCCCGACCTTGGCGCCCTCGCCGATCTCGACCCGTCCCAGCACCTTCGCCCCGGCGCCGAGCAACACCCCCGAGCGGACCACCGGATGACGGTCGCCGGACTGCTTGCCGGTGCCCCCGAGGGTGACTTCGTGGAGAATCGAGACATCATCCTCGATGATGGCCGTTTCGCCCACGACGAAACTCGTCGCGTGGTCGAGCAGGATGCCGCAGCCGATCCTCGCCGCCGGATGGATGTCCACCGCGAAGACCTCGCTGGCAAGGCTCTGCAGGTAAAGGGCCAGTTCGATCCGGTCCCGCTGCCACAGGTGATGGGCGATCCGGTAGGTCGAGATCGCCATGAATCCCTTGAAGAAGAGAAGTGGCTGGAGCGGCGAATCGCAGGCCGGATCGCGCTCGACGATCGCGCACAGGTCGCGCGCCATGCTGGCGACGAGGGTCGCGTCCTCGGCGAGGATCCCGGTCAGCAGGGGGTTGAGTTCCTCGCGGGTCATGTCCTCCCGCGCCAGCTTGCGTGCGAGCCGCACCGCCACGGCCTGGCCAAGGGACGGCTGCGTGAGGATCACGTCGTCGACCAGCACCCGCAGACCGTGTTCCTCCTCGTGAATCTGCGAGGCACGATCTCGAATCGATTGCCACACAGCCTCGACATCCACCTGCGGGGCACGGCAGATTTTCACGGGACGCGCGCTATCAACGGTCCCCTGTTCCTTCTGATCTCCATCCATGCGAATTTCCCAAAAGCTTGAGTATGCGTGCCGTGCGATGGCCCAGTTGACCCGGCACCACCCCGCGCGGACCATTACACGCCTTGAGGAACTCGCGCAACGGGAAGACGTGTCCGCGTCGTTTCTCGTCCAGATCCTCAACGACCTGCGTCGCGGCGGGTTGATCGAAAGCCGCCGCGGCAAGGCGGGTGGCTACCTTCTCGCCCGCGATCCCGAAACGGTCACCATGCTCGACATCGTCGAAGCCGTCGAACCGTCGCTGCTGGCCAATTCCACCACCAGCGACGGCGAATGCGGCGAAGCCGTCCGGCGGGCGTGGGAGAGCATCACCGGCGCGACCCGTCTCGAGCTTGAAAAGATCCCGCTCAAGCAGCTCGCGGGCGGCGGCACGGAGCCGATGTACTACATCTGAAACGTCGAGCGGTTCAGGAACCGGCCACACGAGGCGTCAGCTCCAGCACCACGTCGCCGGCGCCACGCCGCACCTTCACCCGGATCTTCCGGTCGGGCCGGAGCAGGTAGAAGGCATTCACCGCGTCGCCATAGTCGTCGAGACGCCTCCCTCCCATCTCCTGCAACACATCCCCCGCCCGCAACCCGGCCTGCGCCGCCGGTGATCCCTCGACCACCCGCTCGACCTTCGTGCTCCGGCTCTCCGGGCTCAGCACCAGTCCGAGCCAGACCTTCGAAACCTCTCCGTCCCTCGCGTCCTCCAGCACCCGGCTCACCACCTCCACCGGCAACGCGTAGAACGTCCGCTCTCCCGCCGGCTGATGCGCCACGGCCGCCACCCGGCCACCGGCATCGAGCAATGGCGTTCCCGGCCTCGGCGGTGATCCGGCGGAGGTCAACCGCAGCAGCGTGAACGGCAGATACCGTCCACCGACCTGCTCGACGCGGTCCCGGATCCGGAAAACTCCGTCGCCCGAGACATCCCTGAGCACCCCTCCCCCGGGCGCGGCGGCGGCGAGTGGCAATCCCGACCCGAACACACCCCTCGCCTGGAATACCACCAACCGTGAGACCGGATCGGAGACGGTGTCCGCCACCGGAGCGGTCGCGCCGATCAGACCGGCCTTCTGCAAATCCTTGCCCGCGACACCGAGCGTCACCGCTTCACGCCCTCCCTGGAGGATGAAGGCCGACGCCTCCCCGCGTCCGGCACCGAATTCCGAGTCCAGCACCGGCGCCGCAACCGCGACCGCGGACACCAAGAGCATCGCGAGACCGAACGGCCTCCACTTCCCGACGGGGGACATCAGGATCGGGCCGATCAGAACTCCTGCTCACCCAGCATCCCTTCGGACGAGGGGCGGAGATCCAGCTCGCCGAGCTGGGTCGGAGTGTCGTCCTCGGCAGGTGCCACCACCGGATGACTCACCGGCTGGAGCGCGGGCGCATCCGTCGGCTGCTCGCGGGGCACGGCGAGGACGACCGCCAACACGGCGGCGTAGGCCACTCCGGCACCGTAGGCCCACTTCGCCAAGCCGGGCTCGGCAAGCCATTCGGTGAATCGCTCCCACAGCGGGCGGCGGGCCCCGCCATGCATCGCCTCTTCGCGGCGGCGCATGTGGAATTCGCGCAGGAAATCCTCCATGTACCCCTCAGGCGGCTTCTCGTGGCGCTTGAGGGCAAGCAGGTTTCCGAGCTGTTGGTCGCTGATCTTCACGGCGTCGGATGGTTAAAGAATCTAAAATATCTACCCTTTTGCAAGAACTTTTTTAAAATCGCTGGTCCCAGAAGTCCTGCAGGTAGGTTTGGAGTTGCTGATGGGCGTAATGCAGCCTCGACCGGACGGTGCCGACCGAGACCTTCAGGATCCCGGCGATTTCGCCGTGCGGCAGACCCTGAATGTCGAACAGTGTCACCACCGTTCTGTGGGATTCAGACAGGCGCTGCATGGCTTCGTTCAATCTTTTCTGCAGCTCGTTGACGTTGGTGTGGCGCTCCGGATCGGCCTCCCAGCCGGTCTCGACCAGCGCCGGATCCTGCTGCACCGACGAGTCCATCTCGTTGAGACTCAGCCCGCTCCTCCGCTTGCGCTTCTTGAGGAAGTTCAGCGTCATGTTCACCGCGATCTGGTAGATCCAGGTGTAGAAGGTCGACTTGCCCTTGAACTTCGGCAGCGAGTGGTAGGCGCGGGCGAAGACGTCCTGCAGCAGGTCGTGGGTGTCCTCCTTGTTGGAGGTCATGTTGTAGACCAGCCCGTAGAGCTTGTCCCCGTACTTGAGGATGAGCTGGTCGAAGGCACGCGTGTCCCCTTCGCGGGCACGCTGCACGAGATCGGCGTCCGGATCCGGCCTGGGGGTGTCATCCGGCATTGACGGGGCTGCAAGGGGGTGAACGACCCGAGGCTACATGCCCGCCGGTTTCTGTCAGCAAGGAAAGCAGTCCGGACCGGCCCTACCGGCTCCCCGCTTCCAGCTCCCGGAACCACCCCAGCGCCTCGACCATGTGCGGTCGGTACGGATCGTGACCACCGTCGTACAGCTCGCCCCGGAAGGCTTTCATCTCCTTCCTCGCCCAGTCGATCGTCCTCTCGCGGGAGTCTTCGGGGATCAACTCGTCGGCGGTGCCGAAGCTCGCAAAGAGCGGGATGCGGTAGAAGGCCGACCTCGGGCGCAGGATCTGTTGGAAATGCTGGTCGCGGTAGCTGCTGCCGCCCATCCACATGCCGCCGACCTTCCACTTCTCCCTGCTCATGCAGGCGCCAAAGAACATGGTGTAGCCGCCCCCGCCGGAGAAGCCCATCGGCACCCAGGTCCAGCCGGTGAGGCTGGGCCACTCGGCCGACATCACCTCCACCGCCTCGCGAAACACCGCCCACCGCCGGGGCATGTCGCTCCAGGTCCGCCGGGTCTCTTCATCGGCCAGGATGTCCGCCGCCATGCAGACCACGCCCTTCTCGCGGCAGGCCTCCCAGTACATCCCCATCGCATTGCAGCTCGAGGCATCGGCCCCGGATGTCGAACTCACCACCGCCATCCAGTTGTCCGCCGCCTGCGGGTCGAAGTCCTCCGGGATCGACAGGCTGACCTCCAGCACCACCGGTTGCTTCGGAGTTCCCTCGAACTCCCCCGGACCATGCCGCACCTCGGTGGTCACTGGAATCTCGAAGCGGATCGGCTCGCCACCGGCAACCAGCCGTCCCGCCCATCCTTCGCCTGTCGGCGCCTTCGGGCCCGGCGCGTCCCGGTCATCCAGCCAGGCGAGGATGTAGTCGCGGTCCCCGTCGGAAAGACTCGCCGGCGGGATCTTCACCGTCCGGCCGTCGCCGGTGTCGATCTCCACCTCGTCGCCGTCGGCGTCGATGATGGTCCCTTCAAGGGTCCGCCCCGTCGCGGCCTGGGTCCACTGGCGAACGACGGTCTTCACCGGCAGGACCCGCACCATCGAGTTTTCCGTGCCTTCCACCACCTTGCGGCGGGGATTCTCCGGGTCCATCAGCCACTCCTCCCTGTTGCGGACGAACTTGTAGGCGTAGTCGCCGGGTTCAAGGCGCTTGGAAAAGGTCCACACCCCGTCTTCCCCGCGGCTCATCGCCTCCCCCTGCCAGTCATTGAACTCCCCGGCCACCGCCATCGAATCCGCCGCGGGATCCTCGATTCGGAACTCGGTCGGCGGACGGGCATCCGCAGCCGCGATGGAGAGCAGCGCCAGGAGCGCGCCAAAGGTCCGGAACAGGCGGTTTCTCGCGGGATTCATGGTGGAAGGGATCGAGGTTGCGGGAGCGGGGACGGAATGAAATGACGGATTCAGCCCGCCAGGGCGCGCGACGGCGTTTCACAAACCGAACTGCTCGTCAACCCCCCCCGGTTTACAAGAATCAACTCCCCCTTCCGCGCCACACTTGGCCCTGCATTTCATTGATTTCCAAGTAGTCGCCCTGCGAGCCTGGCACTGTATGTCTGGCATATTATGCATCAATTCAACATCACTTCGAGCCGTCAACCTCCTCCTTGGTTTTTGACTTCTTTCTAAACTCCTCAAGATCCGCGACGAAATTCTCAATACTATAAAAGACCATATTTCCTCTACCATCCCGACCAAGAAGGATGGAGTCATCTTCTATTTGCATAGATGTCAAATCGTGGGGCGAGCCATCGAAAACGACCGCCAATTCTTTTCGGCTCTCACGATCTCCCGAGGGTGGAAGCACGACGGACTTGATCCATTTCTGCTCCTCGGGGTCACCCTGAATTAGATCGAGCACAACTGTCCCATGTTCGGCAGAAACCTCGAACAGCACAATGCACTCTGCGGTAGCGGAACGTTCGACGAAACCTTCTCTAACAGCCTTGGGCGTCGCTTGCTTTCGCTCCTCAGCGGCAAGCACGGCGGTGAGAACAATCAGAACCAAAAAGCGAGCAAAGAACATAAACACAGAAACTACAGGGCTGGATGAGGACTAATTGAGCGAGATTAATCAGATGATCTCCAACCCTCATACTATACGGGACGGACTGGCAAGACATCACCGTCTTGTGGTGCTGGTAAGGGACGATTTCTCGGTCTCCCTCGATCTTCCTCGTCTTCATCACTACCCTGAGGCTCAGCAGGCGTTGGACCTTCGGCTTCCATTCCTTCAGGCAAATCCACCCTCTCCCACTGCCCTTCTGGGAGTTCCCGACAATCGCAGTAGAGCACTGCTGGGCCAGTCGTCTTGATTCCAACATCGACAATCGATTCCTTATCGATATCGGGCAGTATTGGATTGGACTCTCGATCTGGATCGTTGGGTGCCGCCTGCCGCCGGAACCACAGTTCCGCGACTGATCCTGCCCCCTCCTTTGCACGCAGATTAGCCTGCGCGATCGGTAAGCGCTCAACATAGCCGCTCTCGCATTTTTGCGAGAGGTCTCGCATCTCTGGCAACTATGCGACGGCGGTCTCGTCGGCTTGCTGCGGCTCGCGCTGGAGCTTGATCCAGGCGGCGGGCAGCAGGCCGGGCAACTCCTCTGGAGCCGGGTCGCGCATCAACTTGTCGAAGACCCACTCGAAGTAAGCGAAGGGATCCAGGCCGTGGACCCTCACCTGCTCGACGAAGGTGTAGATCACCGCGCTGCGCCAGCCGGTCTCTTCGCCGCCGATGAACATCCAGTTCTTGTGGCCGAGCTTGAGCGGCCGGATGGAGTTCTCGGTGAGATTGTTGTCGAACTCAACCTGCCCGTCCATGAAGCACGGTTCGAGGTGCGGCCACTGGCCCGCGGCGTACTCCAGCGCTCTGCCCAGCAGGCTGCCGGGCGTGATCGAGCGTCGCCGGAGCAGATGGGCGATGAGTTTGCCGAGGTGATCGTAGTGTCTTCGGGTTTCCAGCCAGCGGGTTCTTTGCCGTTCGAGCGGGCCGGCGCGCGAGTCGCGCAGCCGGGTTTCGATGTGAAAGATGTGGCCGATCTGGCGCAGGATCCAGGCGCCGGTGCGGGGGTGGTGGGGGCGGGCGCCGTGGAAGGTACGCGGGATGTGGGAGGAGCAGGAGGCGGGGGGGATGTGCAG
>CALGOH010000010.1 GCA_937957985.1 uncultured Verrucomicrobiae bacterium | reverse complement strand
TCTTTCCCTACACGACGCTCTTCCGATCTCGGAGACCCCGGATTCCGTCAACAAGAAATCTTCATAAAAAGTTGGTTCTCAGTAAGTTGTGAATATCCTGTGAATAACTTGATAGTGGATGCTGAAATCCAGTGACTTGCGACCGGACCCACTTGTTCACAGGAGCATCCCCGAGGTCTGCGCAGCCGGAAAAGTGCTCGAAACCGCGTCCTGAAACCCACCCCACCGGCTTCTATCGAGAAGTATTGGCGCCCATCGAACGGGCCTTGCGGCACCTCCGAAGCGCTTGCTTCTAACATGTCCGCGCAAGGGTCGATCGTGTCGGCTCGTGCAACAAGGCAGAGGCTGCCGGCCGGGCCTCACGAAGATCTCCGATGAACCTCGTACTAGATTCACTTGAATTCATCCGTGATGGGGCGCCGACGGGGAGGCGAACCTCGTGAAAGACCTGCCGCACGCCGACCAACTGGCCGGACAGGGCCTGCACTTCACCGACGGCCACCCGGCCGCCACGGTCAGCACACCGACCCGCCATCGCCTGCTGACCGGTCGCCACTGCTGGCGCACCGACATGCCTCCGGGGACGACGGCTCACTTTCCCGGACTCGGGGTGTCCTGTCCGGCCGGTGCGGCGAGTGCCTCCAGGCCTTCGAGCAACTCCCCGCCCATTTCCGCCTCCTTGAGTCGCCGCGCTTCGAGCCGCGCCAGGGCGTCGGCTTTGCGCTCGTTGCCGGATGCGCGGTCGAGCAGGCCCTCGGCCGGGTCGTCGCTTTCGGGAAGATCCCAGGCGTCGGTGCGGAAGCTCGGCAAAGGGATGTCCTGGTCGCCCCTGAGTTTCAGGTTGCCCACGGGACTCGTCGCCCAGGCGTAGCGGAGGGCCACGGGGTTCTCCACCATCGGGCTCCAGACCCTGACCGTCTGCCAGCCTTTGGTCCACACGTCCGCCTTCTCCCAGGGCTCATGGCGGGCATGGGCCATAAAGAACCGGCCGTCCTCGCCCGCGACCGAGAACCCCTCGAGGATCGTGCTTCCGTCGTCGGGCTGCATCCGCTCATTGTCGGCGAAACGAACGATCATCATCCCGCCCCGCGTTTCCACCGTGGGGATGGTCGGCGTGCTCCACGAGGCATTCGGCACGTCGTAAATGTCGCTGAGCGCCCATTGGGCGGCGCGCCGACCGTGCTCGCGCTTCTTCCTGGGATGCAGGCCGGGAACCTGCACGTCGTAGGCGGGAATGAACTCGGTGTTTTCCGGGTCACCGACGTCGGCCAGGCCGAGCCGCTGCGCTTCCCGGATGTAGGGGCCGGTCTCGACCGACAATTCCTCGAAGTTCTCTTCGGTCTGCGGCTTGCCGCCGGCACAGAAACCGATCACGCCGACGGGAAGTCCGGGGTCGTCGAAATCCTCTCGCCATCCCTCGACCATCAGCTTCATGAGCACCCGGTAACGCCGGGGCCGGCAGTTGTCGCCGAGGGTGTTGTTGAATCCCTGGTGAAAGAGCACCCCCTTGATGTTGTAGCCCTTGAAAACGCCGAACATGCCGTTGTGCACGCTGCCCATGTCGCTCGGGCTCTTGCCGGGCACGTCCCATGAGCGCAAGGCATGCGGATCCGGGCGGGGCGGCTCCGGCTGCCCCTTCGACCTCGCCCGCGCCTTCTGCCGGCCCCAGATCTCGTCCGCCTTCGCCTCGGGATCGAAGGCCGCCATCCTGGCCCGCACATGATCGGCGTAGCGCTTCGCGAGAGGGTGCCCGTCGAACTTGTGAACCGGCACCATGCTTTCGATCGAGGCGCCACCCCGGGCGTTCTTGATCAAGCCAATCGGAATCTGCAGGCCGCGCTGGATGTCGGCCCCGAAGACATGGCCGATGGCGGAAAAGCCGCTCGCCGTCTCGGGCGTCGAGACGTCCCAACCGCCCGACACCGTGTCGATGGCGTCGGGCCGGATGTCGTCCTGCAGGGTGGCCTGTTCGTTGGTCTGGATCGAGAACAGCCGCAGCAGCGGCAGGTTCGCCTGTGGAAGCAGGTCGCTGGCGTCGGTCTTGTTGACAGGGAAGGCCATGTTGCTCTGGCCGGACATCACCCAGACGTCGCCGATGAGGATGTCTTCGAGGGCGATCCTCTCCCCTCCGCTGCTGGCGACGAGGGTCACCGGCTCGGTGCTCGCCCCGCGCGCCGGGAAGCTCACCTCCCACTTGCCGAGGCCTTCGTAGTTCCTTTCCCAGCCGAAGACCTCCACCGGCGCGGCCGCGGCGGCGGTCGCCTCGGCGGACTCCCGACCGAGCGTCACCATCACCTTCCCGCCGGGCCTGGCCCAGCCCCAGACCCGGATCGGCTTGTCGCGCTGGAATACCATGTGGCTGGAGAAGATGGCATGGAGCTTCAGCGGCGCGGTCTCCGCGTCGAGGACGGGGGTCGAGAGCAGCCCGGAGGCGGCGTAGATCAAGAGGCGGTTCCGGATCATCCCTTGGAATACCCGGGCAAGATCCGGCCTCTATCCCGAATCCCGGGCCCGGCGCCTGCGAGACGGACCGCAATCCGCTCCAGCCCCGCACCTTCGCCCGTCAATCCCCACTCCCCATCTCCCGCAACCGCCGCCACTCGTCGAGCAAACTCGAGTCGGTGCCCCTGACCTCCCGCTCCAGGAACTCCGCGACCGCGTCCAGTTCGTCGTTGCGCAGCGCGGGCGGAAGGGTCTGCTCGACCACCTTCCAGACTTCCGAGAGATAGCGCAACAGAACCCCCTCGCTGCGTTCGAGTCCGTAGCGCTTCACGTAGTCCTCGAAGCTCTCGTGGCGCTCGGCCATCTCGCGCGCCACCGATTTCGGCCTCACCCCGGCCTCCTTCGCCCACGGGTGT
This sequence comes from uncultured Verrucomicrobiae bacterium, assembly GCA_937957985.1. Lineage (GTDB taxonomy): Bacteria > Verrucomicrobiota > Verrucomicrobiia > Verrucomicrobiales > Akkermansiaceae > Haloferula. The sequence continues at coordinate 25,991 of CALGOH010000010.1, read as the reverse complement.
TTCGCGACGAACTCGTTGTAGGTCGCGTAGATGAACTCCTTGCCCGGCTTCGGATGCTCGACCTCCATCAGCCGCTCCATCCGCTCCTCGTACGCCACTCCCTCGGCCTTCAGCTCCGCGACGAGTTCGGCCTTGGCCCGATCGACCTGCTTGCGCAGCACGGCACCAGGATCCTCGACGATCGCCTCGACCAGCGACAGCACGTTGAGCGCGTAGTCGCCGTCCTCCGGGTCGAGCTGCGGCAGCGCCTCGAGCAGGTAGAGCCCGAGCGTCTGATGCATCGAGAAATCCTCCGGCAGCCGGTCCTGAAGGATCACCTTCGCCGGTCCCGTCCGCGCCTCCGGCGGCACGATCTCCAGCACCTTGCCCGCCACCAGCGCCCGGAAAAGCTCGAAGCCCCGACGCCGCAATCCCGCCTTGCCGGCCTCGGTTTCATGGCACCGCCGCACGAGATCGCGCACCGCGGCGCAGCCGTCCTCATCCGACCGCGAGAGTACCTGAAGCAGCAGTCCGTGACTCATCCGGAACGAGGATTTCAGCGCTTCCGGCGGCGACTCCTGCAGCCGGCTGAAGGTCTTCTCGTCCCAGTTGACGAAGCCCTTCTCCGGCGGTTTCTTCTTCACCGCCCTGCTCTTCTTCCCTTTCGCGGCCGCCTTTTCCTCGGCCTTGAGGTTCTCGATCACATGCTCCGGCGCCTGCGCGACGACGTAACCGATGTCATCGAATCCCCGCCGCCCCGCGCGACCGCAGATCTGCTTGAAGTCGCGCACCGACAGGATGCTCGTACTGTTCCCACCGTACTTGAAGAGCTGCGTGAAGAGCACCGTGCGGATCGGCACGTTCACCCCCACCCCCAGCGTGTCGGTGCCGCAGATCACCTTGAGCAGGCCCTGCTGGGCCATCTGCTCGACCAGCACCCGGTATCTCGGCAGCAGGCCGGCGTGGTGGATGCCGAGCCCGTGGCGCAGCAGCTTCCGGAGTTCCTTGCCGTACGGACTCCTGAAATCGGCGTCCTCCAGCATCTCCGCGATCCGCTCCTTCTCCTCCTTCGAGCAGAAGTTGCGGCTCATCAGGTTCTGGGCCGTCCTCGCGCAGCCGAGCTGGGTGAAATGGACGAGGTAGATCGGCGCCCGGCCGGAATCCGCCAGTTCCTCGACCTTCTCCTCGAGCTGGGTCGTGCTGTATTCGAACTCCAGCGGCACCGGCCGGTCCTCGCTCCTCACCAGCACGGTCGGCGCGCCGGTCAGGCGGGTCAGCTCGTTCTCGAAGAACGAGGTCTCTCCCAGCGTGGCCGACATCAGCAGGAAACGCGCCCGTGACAGGATCAGCAGCGGCACCTGCCAGGCAATCCCCCGCTCCGAGTCGGAGTAGTAGTGGAACTCGTCCATCACCACGTCGTCGGCCTCCGCCGCCGCCCCCTCGCGAAGGGCGAGGTTCGAGAGGATCTCCGCCGTGCAGCAGATCACGGGGGCCGAGGCATTGACCGTCGCGTCGCCGGTGATCATCCCCACCCTTTCGGCGCCGAAGGTCCGGCACAGCGACAGGAACTTCTCGTTGGCCAGCGCCTTGATCGGCACCGTGTAGTAGCAGCGACGCTTCTTGCAGATCGCCCGGAACTGGAGCGCCAGCGCGACCAGCGACTTCCCCGAGCCGGTCGGGGTGTTGAGGATGACGTTCCTCCCGGCGAAGAGCTCGAGGATCGCCGCCTCCTGGTGCCCGTAGGGCTCGAATCCCGACCCGACCAGCCAGTCGAGAAACACCCCGAGGATCTCGTCGTCGGAGTCCGGGTCCGTGACCTTGGCGGGATCGAGATCGGGCATGGCGCGGCGACCGTGAAGGGACCTCCGGCAAATGGAAGGCGGGATTGCCGTGCCGATTGACGGGCGGCTCGCGGGATCCTATCGATTCCGCCCATGGAATTCACCAACGTCACCGCCCTGGCCGAAGGAAACGTCTATTTCGACGGCAAGGTCATCTCGCACACCATCGTCATGCCGGATGGCAGCCGGAAGACCCTGGGAGTGATTCTTCCGGGCACCTATCACTTCGGCACCGGTGCCCCGGAGCGCATGGAGATCGTCGCGGGAGCGTGCAGCCATGTGCTGGATGGGGGCGGGGAGGCCATCGCCACTGGAGCCGGGTCGTCCTTCGAGGTTCCCGGAAAATCGGGCTTCACGATCACCGTCGAAGGCGAACCGTGCCACTACGTGTGCAGCTATCTTCAAGTGGCGGCTGAAGCATTCTCCCGAGGCTGACGTTCCCTTGCGAGCAGGCATCCCTACCAGTGGCATGACCGTCCCGGTCATGGACCCGGAACGCGGTCCATGCCCAACTCAAAAACATCAGGTCGAGGTCTCTGAGCCTTTCGTTCATGACCGGGACGGTCATGCCACTGGTAGGCGGTCGCACTGCCCCCAAAAAAGTGGAGGACGGAGTCGGTGCCCCCCGGCCCGTGCTCCGTCCTCCTTTTTCCTCTCCTATCGGAAATCCTCAGGCATCGAGCCGCAGCGCCGCCTTCCCGGCGGCACCCTTCGCCTCGGCCTTGACCGTGCCGTCGCCCGCCTCGGTGAGGCGCATGCCCACCCGCTTCGACACGCCGAACTCCTCCATCGTCACGCCATACATCACGTCGACGCGGCTCATGGTCCGCTTCGAGTGGGTGACGATGATGAACTGCGAGCGATCGACAAAGCGGTCCAGCACCTTGACGAAGCGGCCGATGTTCGACTCGTCGAGCGGCGCGTCGAGTTCGTCGAGCACGCAGAACGGGCTCGGCTTGATCATGTAGATCGAGAACAGCAGCGCGACGGCGGTCATCGAACGCTCGCCGCCCGAGAGCAGCGCGATCGACTGGAGTTTCTTGCCCGGCGGCTTGGCGACGACCTCGATGCCGGATTCCAGCGGGTCGTCCTCGTCGATCAGCTCGAGATCGGCCTTGCCCTGTTCGCCGAAGAGCTCCTTGAACATGTCGCGGAAGTTCCTCTTCACCTGCGCGAAGGTCTCGCTGAAGCGGCGCTGGGTCTCCTCGTTGATCTTCTCGATCACCTGCAGCAGCTCCTCCTTCGAGGAAACCAGGTCCTCGTAGTTGTTGCGGACGTCGTTGTGGCGCTCCTCGAGTTCCTCGAATTCCTCGATCGCGTCGAGATTCACCGGCCCCATCGAGTCGAGCCGGCGCTTGAGGTCGCCGACACAGGCCTCGACGAATTCCCAGTCGGGTTCGCCTTCCATGTCCCGGGGCAACTCGACCTCGTCCTCGGTGCCGTCCACGACCATCACCGGCACATCCTCGTCGTCACCCTCCTCGCCCGCCTCGACCATCCGGGCCCGGCCGCGGCCGGCTCCCTTCTTCTGGGTATCGATGCAGGCGAGCAGCGCGTGGGCGTCCGGCTCGAAGGCCGCCAGCTCGACATTGTGGCGTTCGAGCACCGCGTTCGTCAGGTTCTCCAGCCGGAGTTCCACCTTCGTCAGCGCGACTTCCTCCCGTCCCCGCTGCTCGGCCAGGCGGGCATGCTCCTTGCGGGCGGCGGAAAGCGCGGCCTCGGCGACGTCGATCGCCTCCATCAGCTCGCTGCGCCTGCCCGCCCTCGACTCCAGTTCGACTTCCAGATCATCGACCTCGGCCCGGCGGTTCTCGACCTCGTCCGCCAGTTTCGTGTTCTCACCTCCGGCGGCCTCGATGCGTTCGACGAAACTGCGAATCTCGGTTTCGCGGCGGACCGCGATCTCGCGCAGTTCGGCAAGCCGCGCCTCCATCGGCTGCTGCTGTTCCTCCTGCGCCTGCTTCGCCTTGCGCTCCACGGCCAGCGCGGTGCGGATCTCGCCCAGCGCATCGGCCAGCTCCGCCTCGTCGCGGTGGGCATCGTCGAGTTGTCCCTGCAGACGCCGCTGGTCGGCCTCGGTCGCCTCGAAGCGTTCGCGGGCGGCCTTCAATTCCGACTCCAGACTGCTCCGCCCCTCGACCACCGACTTCTCGCGGTTGTCGAGTTCACCGCGCTCCCAGCGGACGTTCTCCAGCTTGCTCTCGACGCTCTCCCGTTCCCGTCGGGCCAGCGTCTGCTGCCCCTCCAGGGTGGAAAGCTCGACCTTGTGGCGCTGCACCCGGTCGCGCGCGGTCTCCAGCTCCTCCTGCCAGGCGGTCACCGCGGCTTCAAGCTCGCCGACGCGGGTTCTCGCCTGTTCCTCGGAGGCGTTCAGGTCGGCCACCTCGGCCTCGAGATCGCGCACCTCGTTCTGCCTCTCGAGCACGGAAACATCGCCCTCGCCGGCGGCCCCGCCGCGCACGATGCCCTCGGCCTCGACCAACTCGCCCGCCGTGGTCGCGAAGACGACCCCCGGCCAATCGCCGCGCAGGCGCAGCGCGGTTCCGAGATCACCGACGACCAGCACCCGTTCGAGCAGCCGTTCGACCACTCCGCGGACCTTCGAATCGACCTTCACCTTGTCGAGCGCCCAGCCCAGCGCGCCCTCCGGCACCGCCTCCATCTGCGTCCCGCCGCTGGCCCGGACGAAATTCCGCGGCAGCACCGCCGCATGACCGAGCTTCTTCTCGGAGAGACGCTGGATCAGCGCCTCGGCCAGGCCGGCGTCGGAAACCAGCACCGTTTGAAGATGCGTGCCCAGCGCCGCCTCGACCGCACGCGCGCACGAAGGATCGGCCTCGATGAAGCTCGCCAGCACCCCCTCGACACCGGCCTTGAACCGGTCCGGATCATCGAGGCCGTCGAGGACCTGCCGCGTGCCCGCCTCGAAGCCCTCGCCGCGGTCCACCAGTTGGCGCAGCACCTCCAGCCGCGACGAGCGCTGTGCCAGCGCCTTGTGCGCGTCGGAGGCCGCGGAACGCGAAGCGTCCAGGTCGCCGCGACCGTGCTGGTATTTCCGCTCGGCAGTCTGGAACGCCTCCTCCAGTTCGGCGGATCGCGAGGCGTGCTCCTTCAGCATTCCCTCGATCTCCGACACCCGTTCGCCGGCGCTCTCGAGCTCGTGCCCCAGGCGCTCCTCCTCCTCGGCGAGCTGACGCGCTCGCTCGCGGTTGGTCTCGAGCTGCGCCTGCGAACTTTCGATCTTCGCCTGCATCGAGGCGATGGACGTCTGCGTGCGGTTCGACTCGGCCCGCGCCTCGTGCAGCTTGTTCTCGGTCTGTGCGCGCTGCTCGCGGGCCGTCCGGGTGCGCTCTTCCTGGTCGGAAAGCTGGATCTCCATTTCGGCGATCCGGCGCGCGAGCTGGTCGAGCGCCTCGTTGGCCGCGGTGAAGTCGAATTCCTGCTGCTCCAGCTTCCGCCGCGTCGCCTCGATCTCCTCCCTGTTCTGCGAAATCCGGCCCTCCAGCTCGGCCTTGCGCTCGTTGTTGAACGCGATGCGGCCCTCGGCGCTCGCGAGTTCGTTGCGGTGGTCGTTGAGTTCCTGACGCAGCTCCGCCAGCTCGCTCTCGAAATTGCGGGCGTTCTCGCGCGCCTCGGCCACCGCCAGTTCCTTCGGCTCCATGTCGCGCTCGAGCTTGTCCTCGTTGGCTTCGAGCGAGCGAATCGAATTCTTGAGCTCCTCCAATTCCGCGCCCTGCTCGACGAAGCGCTTGTGCGCGAGATGGGTGTCGAGGATGCGAACGTCGGCCGCCAGCGTCTGGTAGCGGCGCGCCTTCGACACCTGACGCTTCAGCGAATTCATCCGCCGCTCCTGTTCGGCGAGCACGTCGCTCACCCGCAGCAGGTTCGCCTCGGTGTACTCCAGCTTGCGCAGCGCGTCCTTCTTCTCGCGCTTGTACTTCGTGATCCCCGCCGCCTCCTCGAACACCGCGCGGCGTTCCTCCGGCTTGGACGACAGGATCTGGTCGATCTGACCCTGCGCCATGATCGAGTAGGCGGTGCGCCCGATCCCGGTGTCCATGAAGAGGTTGTGGATGTCCCTCAGCCGGCAGAGCGTGCCGTTGATCCGGTACTCGCCCTTGCCGTCGCGGAACACCCGGCGGGTGATCGCCACCTCGTTGTAGTCCACGCCGAGCGGCTCCTCGCAGTCGGCCATCGTCAGCGTGACCTCCGCCATCCCGAGCGGCTTGCGCTTCTCGGTGCCGTTGAAAATGACGTCCGCCATCTCGCCGCCCCGCAGCGCCTTGGCCGAGGTTTCGCCGAGGACCCAGCGGATCGCATCGACCACGTTCGACTTGCCGCAGCCGTTCGGGCCGACGATTCCGGTGACGCCTTCGTGGAATTCAAAGCGGGTCTTGTCGGCAAACGACTTGAAGCCGTGGATGTCGAGGGATTTGAGATACATGGAGAGGAAGGTTGAGGTTCGATAGGAGGCAGCCCGGACGGAATCCGAAGCTTTCCCCAGCCTAGCCGCCAACTCGGACGCAGGAAGCTTCCAGCGGTCGGAATACTACTTGTTGTGTCGATATATGAAAACCGATACCACAAATTGTGTTTCTCAATGCTTAGATTTCCTTAACCAATCTGCACAGCCTACCCCAGTCGGCCGCAAGTTCAAGATCCCCGCACTTGCGCCTTGATTTGTCATACAACCGCACGTCTTCTCGCCGCATGTCCGACTTCCTGACCGTCTCCCGCGAAGCCCACGACGCCCTTGTTGCCGCCGCCTACCAAGCCCGTGGTTTCACCGCCGACGAAGCCGCCGAGGGCGCCAAGCTGGCCGCCGAGGCCGCCCGCCACGGGATCCGCACCCACCACGCGCTCAAGGGCCTGCACCTCGACCACCTGTTCGGTTCGGCGGTCGGCGGCTGTACTCCCGGTGCCGAGATCGAGGTCGTCGAAACGCGCTTCAAGGGCAGCGAGGTGTGGAACGCCAACAAGAAGCTCGGCCAGTCGGTCGCCTACCGCGCCATCGACCGCTGCATCGAGCTCGCCGACGAGTACGGCATCGGCCAGGTCGCCGTGGACAACGCCTTCCACTACCTGTGGGGCGGCGGTTACGTGATGGAGGCCGCCGAGCGCGGCTACATCGCCTACACCAACTGCACCTCGGCGCTGGCCGAGGTCGTGCCCTTCGGCGGCAGGTTCCCCACGCTCGGCACCAACCCCCACTCGTGGGGCTTTCCTACGACGGATGCCGTAGGTTTCCCGCTGGTCAGCGACTGGGCCACCTCGGTGGTCGCGATGGGTCGCGTGCAGGCGCTCAAGCGCGAGGGCCAGCCGCTCCCGCCCAATGCCGCGGTGGACAAGGACGGCAACCCGACCACCGATCCGAACGAGGTGGCGGCGCTGCTCCCCTTCGGCGCCCACAAGGGCTACGCCATGTGCCTGCTCAACGAACTCTACGGTGCCCTGATCGGCGGTTCGCTGCCGACCATCCGCGGTCGTGCCGCGCAGGCCCCCGAGGGGGAAAAGACGACGACCGCCTTCTACTTCCAGGTCATCCACCCCGAGGCCATCGCCGGCGGTGCCTTCGCCAAGGGCCGCGACCAGATGAAGAACCTCAAGGCCGTCCTGGCCGACATCTTCGGCCACGGCAACGAGGGCTGCATCCTGCCCGGCCAGTTCGAGGCCGAGGCCCGCAAGCGCTCCGACGCCGCCGGTGGCCTGCACTTCACCGCGGCCGAGATCGCCGAGTTCAACGAACTCGCCGCCGAGATCGGCAAGCCCGGACTGGAGCCGATGTGATTCCGGAGAATCGACATTCCTGTCGATCAACCAGACACAGGGTCATGGATCGACAGCCGCCTTCGCCAAGGCTACGGCACGCCGGGGCAAGGTCGATTCTCCCGAACCCTACCCTTCCAGCTCGAAATCCTTCGAGGCGCGCACGATCCGATCGACGGCGTGCTTGGTGATGATGTTGCCGCGGCTGCCGCGGCCCTTGATGGCGAGCTCGCCGAAATGGAACGGGCGGCTCAGGTTGCGCAGGCGCAGCGCCGGCTTGATGTGCACCACGAGCATCTGGTCGTTGCTCGCCTGTTCGCTGTCGTGCACGGCGAAATAGAAGATCCGCGAACCCTTTTTCCCGGGCGTGAGGTCGTACTCCTTGTCGCGGGTCACGCCGCCGACCCGGAAGCGCTTGGCCAGCAGCGGCCCGTCCTTTCCGTCGCGGTAGATCATCGAATAGATGAGATCCTCCTCCTTGCGCAACACGGCGACATGCACGGGGCGATGGCCGACGAAGACCTTCTCCGCCACCTTCACGACCTTCATCTTTCCGTCGGCGCTGAAGGCGATGATGTCGTCGAGCGTCGAACACTTCTCGATCGGCTTCTCCTTCTTCAGTCCGTAGCCGGCAAAGCCGTTCTTCTCGTCGAGATACAGCGTCTCGGTCGCCGCCACCACCTGGGTGCGATCGACCTTCTCGAACGAGGCGATCTCCGTCTTCCGCTCGCGCCCCTTGCCGTAGCGCTTCTTGATGTCCTTGAACCAGTTGATCGTGAACTTCGTCAGGCTCTTCAGGTTCTTCTCGGTCTCGGCGATCGCCTCCTCGAGCTTGTTGATCTCCTCGTCGGCCTTGAAGGAGTCGTACTTGGAGATCCGCTTGATCTTGATTTCGGTGAGCCGGACGATGTCGTCCTCGGTCACTTCGCGCTTGAGCAGCTTCTTGAAGGGCTTGAGGCCCTTGTCGATCGCGTCGATCACCGCCTCCCAGGTCTCGCACTCCTCGATATCGCGATAGATGCGGTTCTCGATGAAGATCTTTTCCAGCGAGCTGAAATGCCACTTCTCGTTGAGTTCGCCGAGGCGGATTTTGAGCTCCTGCTCCAGCAGGTCGCGGGTCTGGAAAGCACTGGCCTTGAGGATCTCGGTGACCCCCATGAACTTCGGCTTGCCCCCGGTGATCACGCAGCCGTTGGGCGAGATGCCCATCTCGCAATCGGTGAAGGCGAAGAGCGCGTCGCGCGTGGTCTCGGCATCCGCGCCGCTCGGCAGATAGCCGATGATGTCGGCATGCTCGGCGGTGTTGTCCTCGATCTTCGAGATCTTGATCTTCCCCTTGTCGCCGGCGGCGACGATGGACTCCATCAGCCCGCCCGTGGTCGTGCCGAAGGGAATCTCGGTGATGCGCAGCAGGCCCTTCTTTTCGACCGAGATCCGCGCCCTCACCCGCACCTTGCCGCCGCGCAGGCCGTCGCGGTAGTCGCTGGCGTCCATGATGCCGCCGGTGGGAAAGTCCGGCAGCAGCTCGAACTTCTGCTTCCGAAGGGCGGCGATGCAGCCGTCGATGATCTCGTTGAAGTTGTGCGGCAGCATCTTGCACGCCAGACCCACCGCGATGCCTTCCACGCCCTGGGCGAGCAGCACGGGAAACTTCGAGGGCAGCGTGATCGGCTCCTTGTTCCGCCCGTCGTAGCTCGGCGTCCACTCGGTCGTCTTCGGATTGAAGAGCACCTCGAGCGCGAACTTGGTCAGCCGCGCCTCGATGTAGCGCGGGGCGGCGGCGCCGTCGCCGGTGAGCGTGTTGCCCCAGTTCCCCTGGGTGTCGATGAGCAGGTCCTTCTGGCCGAGGTTCACCGTGGCGTCGCCGATCGCGGCGTCGCCGTGCGGGTGATACTTCATCGTGTTGCCGATGAGGTTGGCGACCTTGTTGTAGCGGCCGTCATCCAATTCCTTCATCGAGTGAAGAATCCGGCGCTGGACGGGTTTCAACCCATCACCGAGGTGCGGCACCGCCCGCTCGAGGATCACGTAGGATGCGTAATCGAGGAAATAATCCGAATACATCTCGCCGAGCGAGACGTGCTGGTCGGGATCCGGGGTCATCGGCTGGGCCGATGCTTAAGGTTTGCGAATCAGCGGGCAAGAGGCTTTTCGCGGCGTTCGGGATTGGATCGGGCGTCCGGGAGTGCTGCCATCGCTCCCGCAAGATGCTGCGCCTGCTTCCGCTGCTGCTCACGCTTCCGGTCCCCGCCCAGGATCCGGAGTTGCCGCCGTGGCCGGAGGACGATGGGGCCGAGGTCGCCCCCCTGCCGGAATGGCCCGGGATCGACCCGGAGTCGCGGCCCTGGCTGCGCTGGCGCTGGCCCGCCTCGGGCGATTCTCCCGAAGATCCGGTGCCCTTCCTGAAATCCATCGCCGGGGCGGGCTTCGGCGGCGTGGAGATCGTGCCGGTCGGACCGGACCCCGGACAACTGTGGCCGGACCCCGGTTGGATCGAACGCTGCCGACTCGCCGCCGAAGCCTGCGGCGAACTCGATATCGGCTTCGACCTCGCCACCCAGACCGGTCCCGCGCCGGCGGCACCCGCCGACCTCGGGATCGCACGCGAACGACGGCTTGCCCCGCTCATCGCCACCGTCGCCACCGGGCCGGTGGATCTCGAACTTCCGCCTGGCGAAATCGACTGCCTCGGGGCCTGGCCGAAGGAGGGCGCCCCCATCGACCTCTCCGATTTCATCGATCCTGGAACCCGGCACCTGCGGTGGGAAGCGCCGCCCGGCGTGTGGCGGATCTACGGCGCGATCCACCAACCGATCGGCAACCGCCTCGATCCGTTCTCGCCGGCCGCCGCCGCCGAGCGCATCGGACGCTTCGACGAGCGCTTCTCGTTCGCGGTCCAGCCCCGCGCCCGCGTGCTCGAGCGCAGCGTCGTCACCGACGCCGACTGGTCGTCGGCGCTGGTCCCCGCCTTCCAGCGCCTGCGCGGCTACGACCTGCGGGAACACCTGCCCGCCCTGCTCGGCGACGCCGCCGGCGGGACCGTCGAACGCGTGATGGGAGACTACCGCGAAACACTCGACGACCTGCGCTACGAGACCCTCCTCGCCTGGCACACGCGGACCCGTGCGAGCGGATCGCTCAGCCGCAGCCTGCTCGCCGGCGACCCCGGACATCCGCTCGATGTCCACGCGGTTGCCGACATTCCGGGGATGATCGTCGAGATCGGGAACGAGGGCCCGCCACCGGTCACCGCCCGCTTCGCCGCCTCGGCCGCCCACCTCACCTTCAAGCCGCTCGTCCAAGGCAGCTTCCGCACCGACCGCCTGCTCACCCCCGCGCTGCTCAAGGCCACCGCCGACCGCCTGTGGCTGGCGGGAGCGAACCAGCTCATCCTCGACGGACGCGGCACGCGGGAAACCACCGCACCGCTCGATCCCGGCACCGGTCTCTGGCGTCACCTCGGGTCGTTCACCGCCTACGTCGACCGCTGCCAGAGCGTCCTCCAGACCGGCGCTCCGGATCCCGACCTGCTGCTCTACTTTCCGGCCCACGATTTCCACATCGAGCGCGACGGCATGCCCGACGATCCGGCCGGGCGCGAACGCTGGCTCGAGCCCACCGGATTCCACCGGGCCGCCCGGGCGTATGAGAACGGCGGGGTGGATTTCGACATCGTCAGCGACCGCCTGCTGCGCCAGGCCGTGGCCGCCGACGGCCGGATCATCCTCGGCGGACTCTCCTACGCCGGGATCGTCCTGCCCGAAGTACGGCGTCTGCCCGAGACGACCGCCACCAAGCTGCTCGACCTCGCCCGGGCCGGTGCCCGCATCGGCGTGCTCGGGGAATGGCCGCGCGACGTGCCGGGGCTGCCCTCACCGGACATCCGCCGCGGCACGCTGATCGGCGCCATCCGGGACATGCCCGACGCGGCCGCCAGCGAAAGTCGCGACCCGCTCGACCTCGCCGCCGCGCTCGGCGCCCGCATCGAGGCGATGGCCGGCCACGGGCTTCGTTTCGTGCGTCGCAGCCATGCCGACGGTCACCACTACTTCGTCGTCCACACCGGCGAACGCCAGCTCGACGCGTGGGTCCCGCTGGCCACCCCGGCCGCCGCCGTGCGGCTTCTCGATCCGCGCTTTCCCGGCCGCTCCGGCTTTACCGATGTCCGCCAGAGCGAGACCGGCCCCTCGGTCCGCCTGCAGCTCGCCCCCGGCGAATCGCGCATCCTCCGCACCTACCGCGACGCCCGCGAGGCCGACACGGCATGGAAGGAGTTGGTCCCCGACCGCAGACCCGTCCCGATCGCCGGCATCTGGAATGTCGAGTTCCTCGAAGGCGGCCCGACACGGCCCGGGCCGGTGGCCACCCCGGTGCTCGGCTCTTGGAAAACCCTCGCCGATCCCGCGGTCGCGGACTTCACGGGCGTCGCCCGCTACACCATCGAGTTCGAGATGCCCGACCCTGGCGAGGGCCACTGGCAGCTCGATCTCGGCGAGGTCGCCCACAGCGCCGAGATCCACCTCAACGGCCTCCCCGCCGGCATCGCCTTCGCCCCGCCCCACCGCTTTGACGTCGGCCCGATGCTGAAGCCCGGCACCAACACCCTGAGCATCCGCGTCGCCAACCTGCTCGCCCCGGCCCGTCCCGAGCTTCCCGCCGGGCTGCTCGGACCCGTCCGCCTTGTGCCGCTGGCCGAGACGAAAGCGTCCGCCACTTCACTCACCGGACCGTTCCCCGATCCGGCCCACTCGCCACCAGCTCATCCACCAGCGGATTCGGAAAGCGCCGGCTCGGAGTGATCGCGTAGAAGTTCTCGCGAATGTCATCGAAGCGGTGATGGATTTTCACAAGCCGCCGCACCAGTTCGCCGGCGACCACCACCGGAGGCACCAGCGCCAGTCCCGCCCCGTCCCGGGCCAGCAGTCGCAGCATCGCCATGTCATCCACCTCGGCCGCGATGACCGGACGGATTCCGGCCCGTTCCATGACCAGATCGAAGGCCCCCCGCACCGCACTGTCGGCGGTCGGCAGCAGCAACGGTTCGAACGCGAGATCCTCGGGATAACGAAAGCGCTTCCCGCCCCGCCGGCGGCGGCCGACCAAGGCGACCGGTTGTTCTTCTAGCAGGTGACTATGCCACGGTGTCTCGGCGTCGCGCCGCACCGCCAGGTTCGAAAGCACCACGTCCAGCGTGTGCGCCCGCAACTGGCGCAGCAACTCGCTGAGACTGCCCGAGCGAAGCACCAGCTCGACATCGTCACGCCCGGTGAATCGCCTCAGACACTGCAGCTGGAAATTCCGGGACAAGGTCGCCACCGAACCCACGCGCAGCACTTTCCGACGGTCGGTTGCACGATGGGACAGCGTTGCCACCAACTCGTCACCCGCGCGGAAGATCGACTCGGCGTAGTCGAGCGCGATGTGTCCGGCCTCGGTCAGAACCAGCGACTTCTTCTCCCGATGGAACAGCGGCTGGCCGAGACTCTCCTCCAGCTGGCGCAGCTGCACGCTGATCGACGACTGGGACACCCCGAGCCGGACCGCCGCCCCCGTCAACGTGCCCTCGTTCGCAATCGCCCGGAAGTAGCGCAGGTGGTGGTAGTTGAGAAACATGGTCGTTCGCTTTTTACGAACGATATTGTCGATAACCACTAATTGAAAGAACAAACGAAATCGTGTTCACCTATCGCGGTCCGGGGCGGAGACCCGGCCTTCCGCCATCCGAAACCTGAAATCCGCAATCCTAAACCGCATGGAAGCCCTCACCACCATCCTCAATCCCGGCGTCCTGTTCTTCATCCTTGGATTCGTCGCCGTCCTTCTGAAGTCGAATCTCTCGATCCCCGAATCGGTGGTCCGCTTCCTCAGCCTCTACCTGATGCTTTCGATCGGCTTCAAGGGCGGCATCAGCCTCTACCACTCGCCCCTCTTCGGCGACGGGTTGATCATCATCGCCATCATCATCGCGATGAGCGCCTTCGTCCCCTTCTACTCCTACCTGCTGTTCAAGAAGAGGCTGGGGGTGGCCGACGCCGCCGCGATCGGCGCGACCTACGGGTCGAACAGCACGCTGACCTACATCACCGCGGCAGGCTTCCTAACCTCGATCGGCCAGGCCTACGAGGGCTACATGACCGTCGCCCTCGTGGTGATGGAAACCCCTGCCATCATCATCGCGGTGATCATGGCCCAGTGCGCGATGAAGACGAAGTCGACAAAATCGACCCGTACCGTGATCCGCGAGTCGCTCACCGACGGAACGCTGCTGGTCCTGGTGGGAAGCATGGGCATCGGTTACCTGCTGACAGCTCTGGGCACGGAGACTTCGCCGCTGGCGACCTTCATCGAGGGCGACATGTTCACCGGCATGCTCGTCTTCTTCCTGCTCTACATGGGCACGGTGGTCGGACGGAAGTTCCGCGAGCTCGACCACTTCCCGCCGATGCTGGCCGCCTTCGCAATCATCGCCCCGATCGTCAACGGCATGATCGCCTTCGGCCTCTGCAAGCTGTTCGGCTTCCAGCACGGCGACGCGCTGTTGCTGATCATCCTCTGCGCCTCCTCCTCCTACATCGTCGCGCCGGCGATCCTCAAGGATACCCTGCCCGATGCCAACCCGGCGAAGTTCCTCACCATGAGCATGGGAATCACCTTCCCTCTCAACATCGTCAGCGGCATCCCTGTCTACTGGTGGATGGTTGAGAACTGGCTCTGAACGCCACTCCTCGCTGGCCAGCGGGCGGATTCACGGTAGCTTTCCGCATGCTCCGCCCGCTGGCCGCCGCCCTCTCGATGACCTGCGCCCTGTCCACGGCGCAGGTCAGGATCCTCACCATCGGCGACAGCATTACCGACGAGTACGAGGCCATCGCGGACCTCGACAACATCCTCACCATCGGCAGCGTCTACCCGGAACCGGACCCTCCCTCCAACAATCCCCGCGCCTTCAACTGGCCGGAGCTGCTCGAATCAAGACGGTTTGAAGAGGCGGACTTCGGACCCCAGGGTGAGTGGGGGGGAATCGACTATCTCTTCGGCTTTATTCCCGCTCCCTTCGGAGACCTCCGCTATCAGGGCTACCAGCTCAACTTCGCCGTCGTCTCCCTCACCTCCACCGATTGGGTGAATATCCTGACCGGAAACACCTCCGGCTATGATTTCCCTTTGCCCGGTTTCATGAACCGCACCCGCAGCGCTCTCTTCTCCACTCTGCCCTCCGCCGATGTCGTCGTCATTCTCCTCGGTGGAAACGACCTGAAGAACGACTACTTCGCCATCTTCAACGACGGCCCGCCCGAGCCTCTGTTCGATCAGATCCACGACCGCTTGGAAACCATCCACACGATCATCCGCGGCGAGGTTCCCGACACGCCGATCATCGTCGCAACGGTCCCGGACGTCGGAGCCACGCCGAACATCTTCGAGATCTACAACACCCCGGGAATCCAGGAAGCCACCCGGGCCAAGATCGCCGGGATGAACCAGGACATCATCGACACCTTCTCGGCCAAGGACGATACCGTCGTCGCCCGCGTCGACAACCTGACCAACGACCTCCTCGACATCGTTCTCGGCGAGGTGTCCGGACCCTATGATTTGAACGGAACGGTGTTCGCCATCGACGGCGACCGCTACAACCCGGCCGACCACATCTTCTGTAAGGACGACTTCCACCCGAACACCGTCGGCCAGGCGCTGATCGCCAACGAGATCATCGCCGCGATCAACCAGGTCGCCGCGACGGTCGAGAACTTCCCCGGTACCATCACGCCATTCACCAACCGCGAGATCCTCGAGCAGATCCTGTTTCTCGATCCCGACCAGCCGTATCTCGACTGGATCGCTCCCTTCGCCCTCGTCGCCGACGGCCCGGACGACGATCCGGACCGCGACGGTCTGCCGAATCTCGTCGAGATGATCCTCGGCACTCCTCCGAACGCGTTTTCCACCCCGTTCACCGGTGGCTGGCCCGACGGCGTCTCCTGGACGCCGGTCGATGACCGCTACGCCGCACTCGTCGCCGAGGAATCCCCCGACCTCGGCGGCTGGAGCCCGGTGCCGGCCGAGCGCATCTCGACGGACGGCTCGCAGGTCACGGCCACTCCACCGGCGGGTGAGGACCACTATTTCCTGCGTTTCCACGCGGTGCCCCGACCCTGAAAACAAGAAGGGACCGCGCACTCACGCGGTCCCCTTCCTGGTGTCATGAAACCGGGGTCTCTACTCCCGGCAACGGCGGGAGAATGCCCGGAGCCCGCCATCCTGTCATGTCACCAAATATTGGGACAGGCAGGGAGTGGCGCGTTCCAAGCGCCATGAAGGGGCACGGCAGTCTCCCGACCGCTCCCGGATGCCTGCCTTTCGTTTTGAATCCGGTGCCATGACAAACCTGAGCCTCCGGCACCCATCCGCTCGCCGCGGCTGAAAGCCGCCGCCCCATGCCATGGCGCCTTCCAAGCGCCACCCCTACGACAAATCCAGCAAGCCCCGCCGGATCGCCTCGCTGACGGCCGCCGGCAGGCTGCGCACGTGCAGCTTGTCGAAGCTGCGGCGGATGTACTCCGTCACCGAGTGGGTGCTGAGCTTCAACTCGTCGGCGATTTCCTGGCGGTTCAGTCCTTTCGCGGAAAGCTGGAGGACCTCGCACTCGCGGTCGGACAGCGTTTCGGTGTCGGCGATCGGGCTCAGCTTGCGAAAGCTGGAAAGGATCATCCCGGCGATCTTCGGATCGAGCGGCGTACCGCCTGCCAGCACTTCCTCGAGCATCTCGATCAAACGCGTCGCGCTGCCGGCCTTGACGAGATAGCCGTGGGCCCCGGCTTCCAGCGCGGCGAAGACCTTCTCCTTGTCGGTGAAGGCGGTCAGCACCAGCACCTGCGCCCGGGGCATGATCTCGCGCACCTTGCGGATCCCTTCGATCCCGCTCATCCCCGGCAGGCCAAGGTCGGACAGCACCACATCGGCCTCCAGCCCGCCGCGCATCGCCTCCAGCGCGTCCTCCATCGTCGAAAAGTCGCCGACGCATTCGTAGCCGCGCTGCTCGAGCACCATCGACACCGACTCGCGGAAATCCGCGTGGTCCTCGATCAGGATCAGCCTCGTCGGCCGCTCGTTGCCGTTGTCTTCCTTCGCCACGGCCGGATCATGCGCCTTTCCCGGCCGGCGAGGCAATCCCCGCGTCGCGCCGTTTCGCCTTCCGCAGCGGAATCGCCAGGTGCAGCGCGGTGCCGCCACCGTCATCGCTCTCGAACCGGAACTCCGCCTGCAGCGCCTCCGCCCGCTGACGCAAGGCCCGCAGCGTCGCGGGGCGCCCGCGCTTGACCTCTGGAATGCCGACCCCGTCGTCGGCGATCAGCAGCGCGAAGACGCCGTCGCCCTCATCGGCGTGGATCGTCACGGTCTTCGCCTCCGAATGCCGCAGGATGTTGTGCAGCGACTCGCGGAAGTAGAGAAACAGGTGGCGCTTCTGCGCGTCGGAACGCTCCGGCTGCCGGGCTGCCTCGTTGGCCGTGGACTTCCACCCGAGGCGCGCCGTCATGATCGAGGCGGTCTCCCGCAGATGCTCGACGGTGCCGATGCGCGCCCCGCCGTGGGGACGCAGCAACCAGACGATGTCGCGCACCGCGCTCACGGTCTCCGCGGCGATGCGCTGGATGCGCCCGAGTTCCTTCGACGGCCCCGTGCGTCCCTCGGCCAGGTCGGCGAGCATCTGGATGCTGCCGAGATTGCTGCCCACCTCGTCGTGCAGGTCGCCGGCGATCCGCTCGCGCACCTTGCGCAACTGCTGCCGCTCGCGCACCCGGTAGCGAAGCGGCAGCACGACCAGCGCCAGCCCGCCCACGCCGCCCAGCAGGCCCAGTCCCCAGAACGCCGCACGGCGCCACCCGGCCACGATCCCCGCCGCCTCGCGCCGCAGGTCGTGGCGCTCGGTTTCAAGATCCAGCCGCCGGTCGAGCGCGCCCAGCCACTCGCGCACCGGCACCAGCCGGCCGTCCGGGCCGAAACCGTCGCACAGGCTCACCGTCGTCCAGAACCGCGCCCCCGAGGCGATCACGTTGCCCATCCCGTCCGGCGAACGCACCCGCGCCCCGAGCGCCACGTTCTCGTCGCCGTCCCACAGCTCCACCTCGCTCAGGGCGAAGAACGCCGGATAGCTCTCGAACGGCTTCCACAGGCGCGTTGCCTCGACCCTCACGTAACGCCCCTCGACCTCGCCAAGCGGAACCGTCACCGGGTTGTGTCCGGGATTGCGCATCGAGCGCTCGACGACGGGCACCATCGAGTCCAGTTCCTCGCGCTGCTCCGCCACCTTCACCTGGAAGGCCTGCGGAAAGCCGAAACCACTCGGCAGGTCGGAGGTCGGACGCCTCGCCGGCAGCAGGCGCAGGCGCTCGAAACCCCGGCTTTCTCCAAGGTCGAGTTCCAGCCACGTCACCTTGTCGGCGCGCTCTCGCCCCTGCGAAAGCCAGCCGATGTTCCGATGCTCGCCGGCAGGCAGTTCGGGAAGACCCAGCGGTGTCTGCCCGTCGATCAGAAAGGGAGCGCTCCACTGCCACGGCGCGGGCGGGCTCTGGCCGCCGGGATTTTCCACTCCGGCCTCCAACGTGCGGTCTTGCTCCCCGCCATAGACGAAGACCTCCGACCAGGCGTGGACGAAGCGATCGCCATCGCGACCCAGGCGCAGCCCGACGATCCGCACTCCGGACGCCTCCACCGCCGGCTCGACCTCGAAGACGAAGGGATGTCCGGCACGCACCGGATGCTTCCACGCCTTGTCGACCTCCGCCACCGTCGCCACCACCTTGCCCCCGGCGTCCGTCAGCTCGACGCGGAAAGCGTCGGGCATCCCATACTGGCGGTTCAAGCCATCGATCTCGTAGCGCCGCGCCGGCACCAGGGCGACAAAGTCCACTTCGGCGGGTCCGTCCCAGTCGATCGTGATCGGGAACTCGCCCCGCTCCTCGGGATGCAGGCTCGCGAATCCGCCCGTGCCGCCCTGGTCGTCGAGCGGAAGCGTCGGCAGTTCGACCAGTTCCGCTTCGATCCCCTTCAGCTCCTCATCGATCCCATCCAGCCGACCGCTGAACTTCCGCGCGAGGCTCTCCTCCCATTCGGCCGCCCCGACCACTCCGCAACCCAGCAGCACCGCCAGCATTCGACCCATCACCCGCGTCATCGTGGCGGCACCCTACACATGAAACCCACCCGATCGGGAGCGCGGAATTTCATCCCGACGGCAGGCAGATGCCCTGTTCCATTCGCGCCTACACGAGATCCGGCACCAGCCCGTGCAGCCCGTGGTAGAGCAGGCCGCCGAAGATCAGGTCGAGGGCGAAGAGCTGGTGCACCAGCACGATCGCCCAGAAGATCCCCTGATACGCACCCTTCGAAATCTTGTGCCGCAGCACCCGCTGGCTGAGGAACGAACCCGGCCATCCGCCCGCAAGTTCGAACAGGTGCAGGGTCACCTCCGAAACCCGCGTCCGGGCCGCGATCGCATAGTGCTTGTCGAGCCACTGGAGCAACCCGGCGAGGAACGAATTGAGACTCACGCAGAAAATGAGCCACCACGTGCCGAGAAACTCGACCAGCACCGGAAAGGCCAGCGCAGGGAGTGCGAGCAACAGCCCCAACTCGACCAGATGCCGCCAGCCGAGGACGCTGCCGGAGGCGTGCAGGACGATCTGCCGCGCACAGGGACGCCCGCGCTCATCCTCGCCCATTTCGAAGGAAACCGGGTCGCCTTTCTCCGGCCACCGGGCGCGTTCGACGAAATTGCTGATGTGCAGGAAGATCCGTTCATCCTCCGCCTCGGCGAATCCGAAGGGGCTCTTCGGCTTCCATTCGATGATCACTCCGCGATGGCTTTTCGCCTCGACCTGCACAAGGCGAAGCTACTTTTGAAACCTTGACGATCAAGCGCCTTTGCTCAGCCGGCAGAGCTTTTCAGCAGGCCTCCGATCTCGCCGGGCTCGACCCGCGCATACGGACGGAAGGTCTCCACGGTTCCCATCGATTCGTCGTAGAGCAGCGCGCGGTGGAGGCCCAGGTTGCCGGCCGCCGGGCTGTCGATCAGCGCCGCGGAGTCGTTGGCGCTCATCTGGTAAAGCACCCTCATCTGGAAGTCGGCCATCGCCTTGCGCGGGATCCAGCGGCCGGCGTTGTTCCAGGTGTCGACGCCGGCGATCAGGTGGATGCCGGCCGCCGCTCCGTCGCTGACCAGATCGAGGAAAACCTTTCCCGGACTCGCTCCGCCGGACGCGGGCTCGTCGAAGGAAAAGCTGAAGTCCTCTTCCTGGCGCAGTGCCTTGAAACGTTGCAGGTCGCGGATGAAAACGAACACCTCCTCGTCGCCGCCCGACTCCAGACGCGCCGCGAGGTCGGCCATCACCGCGGCCACCTCGCCCGGGCCGTGGATTTCCCCGGTCAGGGAAAGGGATGCCAGCATCGAGGCGAGATAACCGTCGCCGGCCTCGGCATCGAGCACCACGAAACGCGCTCCTCCGCGAGGGTACTGCGCGGCCAGTGAAACCAGCGCGCCGCCCATCAGCGCCTTCATCCGCTCCTCACCCTGGCCGATCGCCAGCAGATGGGAGCCGCTCTGCCGACGGAAGACCGCCTCGGTCGGGCCCTTGATCGAGTTTGGCGCCCCCAGCCACGCCCGACCCTCCTTCGGCTGGGCGGCCGGCGGGTTCGCCAGGACATCCAGCAGGCGATCATTGTCCCGCAAATCGGCCGGTGCGTTGCCTTCGAAGACCACCGGAGCCGTCATCTTCAGACCGCGGCTCCTGGCCAGCTCCACCACCTCGTCGAGCCGCGCGTTCCGTTCCTCCTCGGAAAGCCACACCGTCTGGAACGGGCTGTTCGCCGCCAGCGCCCCGGCGTTGTCGTTGTAGATCCCCTCGCCCGGACGCGTCAGCAGCCGCGGCGCCGGATTCTCGTCGTCCATGATCAGGTAGGCGTCGGCCTCGTTGCACTGCAGCGCGATGCGGATCACCATTTGCCCGAGCGTCGCCCGCGCCAGCGTGTAGGCACCGCCCAGCGTCTGCCATCCTGTGAGGGCTTGACTCCCGCAGGCCCGGCCCTGACGCACGATGCGGTCGAGCAGCAGCGAGGCCTCCTGACCGATCCCGTCGTCCTCGGTGAAGAACTCCTGGAACTCGTCGATCATCAGCAGCGTCCGCGGCAACGTTTCCCCGGTCGCCTTGCGGTAGCCGGCGACATCCTGCGCGCCGCATTCGCGGAACAGCTCGCCGCGCCGCCGCAGTTCCTCGTCGACCCGATGAAGCACGCTCAGCCCGAACTCGCGGTCGCTCTCGATCGCCACCACCCGCGCGTGAGGCAGCCGCTTGGTGCCGTAGCACTTGAACTCGACGCCCTTCTTGAAATCCACGAGGTAGAACTCGACCTCCTCCGGGCTGCAGTGCAGCGCCAGGTTGGTGATCATCACGTGGAAAAGGGTCGACTTGCCCGACCCCGTCTTGCCGGCGATCAGGGCGTGCTGGCGCGTTCCTTTTCCGATCGCCAGATACTGAAGCTTCCGCGCACCGGTGCGGCCGATCGGCACCCGCAGTTCGTCGCCGGTCCGGTCGCTCCACCATTCGCCCTCCGGCGCGATGCTGGAGAACGGCACCTCGATCCGGTTCGAGTCGACGCTCGCCCTGCCGAAACGATGAACCATCTCGGTCGCCAGGGCGTCGTCAGGCGCACGGTCGAGCCGCACCGTCCCCGGCCGGCCCGCCAGACGCCACACGCCGCCGTCCTGCTTCAGGCACAGGCAGGACTTCCTCAACTCCGCGTCGAGGGCGGCGTCCGCCAGCGGTTTCTCCGACTGGACCAACAGGAACACCCCGCAGCGCGCGCCGCTCGCGGCCAGGCTGCGCAGCCGGCCCATCGCCGTTTCGCTGAAGCCGGTCGGCAATCCGGAGATCACCACGAACTGATACTTCTCGGCGATCGTTCCGGCCTGCTCGTTGTACTCGGTGATCGTCGCGTACTCGTTGCGCAGGTACATCTGGATCACCTTTTCGACGTGCTCGTTCAGTTCCGCGAGCCGTGCCTCAATCTGCGTCGGCTGGGTCCAGATCCGGCCATGGATCAGCGTGTCCTCGTAGTCGGCCAGATGCATCAGGCCGGCATGGTCCCGCCCGAGGCCGACGGCATCGATGAAGGTGAAGGCCACCCGCCCCGGCGGAAATCCCGCGAGCAGCCTCAGCACGATCGCGTTGACCGCCCCCGCAGCCTCTCCCGCGTCACCCTCGAGCAAAAGCGAGCCGTGCGACGGAAATCCCAGCGCCAGTGGAACGTCGATGCTCTCCGGCAGCGAGAACCTCGGATCGGCGGGTCGCGGGTCCGCCAGATCGGCGACCGGCACCGTGAGCGTGCCGAAACGAACCACCGCCTCGCCCGATTCCGGAGGCTGCCAGGCGGCGAGCCACTCGCGCGACCAGGCGGGAAAGCGCCGTGCGCTCTCTTCGGCCAGCGCCGCGAGTCGCGAGCACCGGTGATCGACCTCGGCGGGCCACCTCGACGCCAGCTCCGCCAGCGCCTTCTCCTGATCCGCCTCGGCCTCCGCGACCTCCGCCTGCCGTCCGGCCTCGAGTTGCTCCGATGTCTGCCGTACTTGCTTTTCGAATGCCTCCAGCCTCCCGGCGTGCGCCGCCTCGACCCGTGCCAGCCGTCGCCGGTGCAGCCGCTCCTCCATCGCGGGCAGCCGCGCGAACTGCTCCTCCAGCTTTTCTCGTCCCGCGCGGATCCGCGCCTGCGAAGCCGAGTCGCTCTCCCTCAGCGCCTCGCTCAGATCGCCGCGCAAGCGGTCGGTCTCGGCATCCATCTCCGCCTTCAGGCCACGCACCCGCTCGATCATCGCGTTCACGCCCATCACGCCGGCCAGGCGCACCCGCTGCAGAGACTCGGCCAGTCGCTGCGAAGGACCCCACACCGTCCCGAGTGCGATCGCGTAGAACACCAGCACCACCCCGGCCGCGATCGCGGCGGTCACCCACCACCCGCCCACCTCCGCCGGCTTCCCGGAAAGCCCTGCGGCAAGACCGACCGCCAGCACCAGCAACAAGCTCAGCGGGACAAAGCGGAACAGCATGGCCAGCGGCAGCCTCTTCACCGCATCGAGCGCCCCCGAAGCTTCCCCGAGCAGATCGCCTCCACCCGGATCCCCGACCTTGACACCGTGACCGCCGAGCCTTCGCGAAACCATCGGCTTGAACGCCCGCAACGCCTTGCGCGCTTCCAAAGCCATGGATCCCGCGGCGGCCAGATCCTCGTCGGCCTTCTTCCGGAGTTCGACCAACTCCGCGCGTGCCCGGTCATGGCTCTCCTGCAACTCCTCCTGCCGGCGCATCAGCTCGCCCTGCGCCCGACCCACCCGGCCGTCGCGTTCGTCGGCGACGCGCTCGGCCAGCGCCTGCCGCGCCGCGTGGTAGCGCGCCTCGATCCACTCGAGACGGGCGACGTGGCGCGCCTCCGCGGCGTCCTTCTCGGCCGCATGAACCGACTCCAAGGCGGTCCGTTCCCGATCCTGGTCGTCACCAATGCCCTCCTCCTCACCGCGCACCCGGCGCCGGGCCGCCACCAGCCGCGCCGTCAGCACTTTTCTTGCCGACTCCTCGCCGCGCGCCGTCTCCTCGACCGCCGCCTTCAGCGCGTCGAGTTCCGCCAGCACGGCGCCCGGCTCCAGCACGTCATTCACAGTCGGCATGGATCGTCGCGATCAATCGTTCCAGTTCGTCGATCACCCGCAGGGCGCGCGAGGTGTCCTCGCCGAGGCCCGCGAGGTAGGTCTTGGAAAATTCCGCCGCCTTGGCGTCGCGCCAGTGTTCGCGCACCCGGTCCCAGCGGGCGTGCAGTTCGCGTGTCGCGTCGTTGATCGCGCCCTTGGCCGCCCCGCTGGCACTCATTCCGGCTCCTCCCCTCCGGCCCGTTTCGTTTCCACGCGCACCGGTCCGTCCGTCCGTTCCGCATACTCGCCGAGCGCGCGGATCAGCCCGTCGAGCGATGAGATCGCCTTCGGCACCTCGCCCGCCACCCGTTCGCGCAGGCTGTCGAGCGGACGCGATGCCGGCTCGACCACCGCATCGAACTGGCGCGCCCACTTCTTCGTGAGACGCAACTTCTCCTCGGCCTCCTCCAGCGCCCGGCGCGCCTTCTTCACCTCCAGTTGCTGGGCCGAGTGATCGTCCTTCAGCGCCGACAGCTTCGAGGTCGCCAGCTCCGCCTCCGCCTGGTCGAGCCGCCGCTGACGCCGCTTCACCTCGCCCTCCCAGGCCATCCGCTTTTCAAATGCCAGCCACTCTCGGGTGCGCTTGATCTCCCCGCCCACGTCGTCCAGCGCCCGGGTGATCCGCTGGCGGTAACGCACCAGGCCCGTCCGGAAGTCCTCCAGCGCTTCGATCGATGCGACGTTTGCCTGCTCTGCCACGGTCGGTTGAGGGCGGTTCGACCCTCCGCCAAGCTAACGGGCGACCCGCCGGCCACAAGAGGCAAACGAGTCACGAGCAGCGCGGAGTTCAGCGCTGGTCGAGGTACTGCTGGATCCGCTCCGCCTTGCGCAGCAGGTACGGCGCGTGGCGGTCGGCGACCTCGTTGAACCGCTTCAGGCCCTTCATCGTCTGCACGAACTCGGTGGCGAACTTCTCCTGCTCCTGGTCCTGCCACGTCTCACCCAGCGAGGTGAAGCGCGACATCAGCGACGCCGTGCGGTCGCGCAGTTCCTCGTTGAAGCGCTTCAGCTCCACCGCGAAACGGCGGAGTTCCTCGGGATCGACAATGGCCTGGGACATGGCGGTATTCCTACTCCCCCCAGCCTATGCCGTCCACCCGCCGCCTCAAGAAGCAATCCCGGGGAGGCTGGAGCCCGTTGCCGGATTCGAACCAGCGACCTGATAATTACAAATTACCTGCTCTACCAACTGAGCTAAACGGGCGAAACATCCGTGACGGACTCCCGCGGACCTACCCGCCGCATGCGGCCACTGCAACCGCAAACTAACTTCATTCCCCGCCGAGGATCAGCGGATTCCAGTCGCCGCCTGCGGACGGATCCATCTTCTCGCCGTTGACCACCAGCGTCCGGCCACGCTCGCCGGGAGGCAGCGCAAGCTGCACGCCCATCCCGTCGGGCACCTCCAGCTTCAGGCCAAGCACCCCGCCATTTCGCTTCCAGTGGATCTCGATCGGTCCCTTCGGCGTCGGTACCCGTCCCCTCGCCTCGGTCAGTTCGCCGAGGTGCGGGCGGATTCCCACCGTCTTCCATCCCGGCTCCAGCGGCTCGACTCCGAGCACGTAGCGGGGCAGCAGGTTCGCCGGCGCCGCGCCCCATGCGTGGTTCCAGTCCTGGTTCGGCTTGTACTTCTGGTCCCATGCCTCCCAGGTGATCGTCGTGCCGCTTTCCAGCATGTGCTTCCAGCTCCGGTCGCCGTCGGCGAGCATCAGCTCCAGCGCCTGCTCTCCGGCACCGTGCTCGAACAGCGCCTCCATGAAATACTGCGCGGCATACACCGAGCAGCGCATCCCCTTGCCGACGAGAAAGTCGACCACCGTCGGCACCTGCTCCTGCGGAACCAGACCGAAGGCGAGCGGGAACATGCTCGCGTGCAACGCCGCATGGTCGGTGCCGATGCCGTCGCGGTAGGTCCCGTTCTTCATCAGAAGCTTCTCGTTGAAGACCGTCTCGACCCGGTCCGCCCGATCCCGGTAGCGCTTCGCTTCGTCGCTCTTGCCCACCGCATCGGCGAGGTCGGCCATCCGGCGCAACGCCTCGATGTGGAACGCATTCACCACCGTGTTCACCTCGCGGAAGACGTAGCCGTCGCGCTCGCCCACCGGCCAATCGACGATGTCGTCGCGCTTGACCTGCTTGGCATTGCTGCGGATCAGTCCGTCGTCCCCGGCGCGTTCGAGCAGCAGCTTGTCCTTCAAGGATTCGTAGCGGGGCTTCAGCCATTCGGCGTCGCCGGTGTGCATCCAGTCGGCGTGCGCCATGAACACCATGTGCGGCGCCCATTCGGTCGGCCAGGTCGGATACTCCATCAGCCGGTCGAAGGTGTCGCGCGCCATCTGCTTGTCGGGATCGACGTAATAATGGCTGAGCTGGTTGAGGTAGGCGTCCGCCTCGTAGGGAATGCGCTCGCGATCACCATCGACATACACTCCCGCGAAAGAGGTCGCCTTGATCGAATACCGGCAAAGCTCCCAGATGGCATCGAGGGTCTCGTCCGAAGACTGGAACGAAGCCGCCTGGTCATCCCAGCCCACCGGAAAGGCCGATCGGCGCACGATCTGTTCGGGCTTCAACTCACCCGGCCATCCTTCGATCTCGACCCACCGGAACGGCGTGATCACTCCCCACTCCTCCGGCGTCAGCACGGCCGGTGGATGACGGTCGTCGTT
>CALGOH010000009.1 GCA_937957985.1 uncultured Verrucomicrobiae bacterium | reverse complement strand
CTACGGATGGCACAGCGGCATCCCGGGGAACATCCACATCTCGCGGCTGAGCCTGCGTGACCTCTGCGACCGCAACGGACGCCAGACCCGGCTCACCGACATCCTGCGCCACGAGTGGTCGCATGCCATCGCCGCGTGCTTCCCGCGCTTCGTCGAATCGAGGCGCTTCATCCGCACATTCGGTGGCTCCTACCACAACCCGTTTCCCGTGAGATCGTACGATCCCGCGCACCACGTCACCGACTACGCCGCCGACATGCCGGCCGAGGACTTCGCCGAGGTCTTCAACTTCTACCTCCGCCACAAGGGACGCCTGCCGGTGCGGTTGGCCAGCAAACCGGTGATCGTCCGCAAGTGGAGGTTCGTCGCCGCGATGGCCCGGTGCATGGCCGCGGGAAGACGGAGCTTCAAGCCGAGGCGGAGGCTCATTCCACCCCGTCGATCTTTCCTGAAGAAGGCAAGCTGAACGACAGGGACTACCCGCGCTTCGAAAGCACGTCCTTCTCGTAACCGCGGACCTCGTCCAGCCACGCTGGGCCGACCGGGACGTCAAGACGCCGGCAGTACTCGTCCCACACCGCCCCCACCGGGAAGGTCTTGATTTCCTCCTGCAAGGCGAGGCGCGTGGTGAAGTCTCCTTCCAACTCCGCGGCCCGCAGCTTGGAGGTCGGCTCGAGCAGGCCGGCGAGCAAGGCACGCAAGGTGTTGCGCACCCCGATCGTCCACGCGGCGACGCGGTTGATCGAGGCATCGAAGAAGTCGAGGCCGACATGCACGCGGTCCTCGACCCCGTTGGCGACGATCTCGCGGGTGATCGCCAGAAGTTCGTCGGAGAGCGTGACGACGTGGTCCGAGTCCCAGCGCACGCCGCGCGAGACATGGAGCAGCAGCTCCGGCACGAAGAGCAGGCACGAGCTGATCTTTTCCGAGATCATCTCGGTCGGGTGGAAATGGCCGGCGTCGAGGCACAGGACGATCTGCTTCGCGGCGGCATAGCCGAGGTAGAATTCGTGGGAGCCGACGACGTACGCCTCCGAGCCGATCCCAAACAACTTCGACTCGACCGCGTCGAGGTTGTGCGGTGTCGCCTCGGCAAGGATCTCGTCCAGCGATTCCATGAGCCGCTGACGCGGGGCCATCCGGTCGGCCGGCGTGTCCTTGTAACCGTCGGGGATCCAGATGTTGGTCACCGTCTTGTCGCCCAACTGCGCGCCCATTTCGTTGGCGATCACGCGGCAGGCCTTGCAGTGGTCGATCCAGAACTGCCGCACGCCCGCATCGGGGGATGAAAGCGTCAACCCGCTGTCTGCCATCGGATGCGCGAAGCAGCTCGGGTTGAAATCGAGCCCCAGGCCCTGAGACCTGCACCAGTCGATCCAGCCCTGGAAATGCCGCGCCTCGATCGCGTCGCGTTCGACCTTGGTGTCGGTCTCGAGGTAGATCGCGTGAAGGTTCAGGCGGTGCTTCCCGGGGATCAGCGAAAGCGCCTTCTCGAGATCGGCGCGGAGTTCGTCGGGGGTGCGGGCCTTGCCCGGATAATTTCCGGTGACGGCGAGGCCCGAGCCGAGCTGGCCGTCGGGATTCTCGAAGCCGCCCACGTCGTCCCCCTGCCAGCAGTGGATCGAGACGGGAATCTTCGCCAGGCGCTCGAGCGCGGCTTCGGTATCGACGCCGATGGCGGCGTACTGTTCGCGGGCTTTGTCGTACATGGATCGATCGGGGACCTTGCTCAGATCTGCACCTCGGTGTCGGTGGGCTTGAGGTCGCCACGGCCGAGCCATGGCGTGGCGGACACGAACCAGACGACCATTCCGGCCGTCATCAGGTGAAAGGTCATCTTGAGCGGGAGGTTTCCGAACAGATGGATCAGCGGTGGGAGGATGGTCAGCGCCAGGCCGACCAGGGCGATGATGGGTAGGACCTTTTTCATCAGTTCAAGCGGTCTTGTTGTGAAAAATCTTGCTGAAGACAACGTGCAGGATCGCGGTTGCGATCCAACAAGGCAGGATGCAGAACCAGGAATCGATGCGGTCGTCCTCGGGAGCGAACTTGATGAAGTAGGTCGCGACCGAAACCGGAATCAGCCAGGCCAGTGCGACCGACCAGTTGAAGCCCGAACCCGCCTCGGCGGCCGCAAATTGCAGCAACCCGGCTTTCCTCGCAAAATACCTGTCGGCGAAGATCGCCGCACCCATCGGCGCGAGCACCGTGCCATAGAATCCGACGAACCCGAGGAGTTTCCAGGCAAAGGCGGGAAAGACACCCGCGATGGTCGCCACGGCTCCCGCCAACAAGGTCATGGCGGTGCGGGACGACCCGGGAATCATCGCCTGGAACGCGAGTCCCGCCCGGTAGATCGTCGGATTTGCCGTCGTCCAACCGGCCACCACCACGCAGACGATGCCGGCAAGTCCTGCCACGTTGGCGGCCATCGGACCCGGCACCGGATTGGCGTCGCCCGTCGCCTGGATCTGCGCCGCCAGCATGAAGGCCGCGGCGATCCAGGCCATGTAGTGGCCCACATACATGCCGCCCGCCGCCGCCCAGCCGGACGAAGCCTTTCTCGCGTAGCGGAATACCGAAAGATCGGCCATGCCAATGTGCATCGCGGAGTTGCAGAACCACGCGAACAGGGCGATCGACCAGAAGCCCATGGTGCTCTTCACCTCGCCTCCCTGGGCGGTCGCAATGGAGGCGTTCCACACCTCGTTGAGCCCCTCCCAATCGGCGGCGCCGATCTGTTTGAGCGCCACCAGACCGCACGCCAGGAACACCAGCACCATCCATGGCGAGGCGACGTTGGCGAAGCGGGCGACGAGATCGTAACCCTTCGCCGCCACGAGTGCGATCACCGCCCCGACCAGCAGCACGATCACCACGAAGGCCGCGTTGTTCGGATAGACCGATTCGATCGTCGGCATCTCGATGTTGAAGGGGATGCCGACCGCCGTGGCGGACACGGTGATCATCGCCCCGGCGAGGAAGCAGAAGAGCACGCCGTTCGCCAGGTTGTAGAGTTTGACCAGGTTTCCGCCGGCAATCTTCTCGAGTTGGAAGTAGAGCGTCATCCGCGCCTTGGTCGCGATCGGCGCACAAAGGTAGCGCCAGCTCAGGACGGCCAGCAGGTTGCCCACCAGCAGACCGAGAAACACATCCTTCAACGCCACCCCGCTCAGCAGGAACAGAGGGCCGATCATGAACTCGGTGCCGGCGGCATGCTCGCCGGAATACATGCCCCAGAATTTTCCGGGACCCTTGAGCGCGGAATCCGGCACCGGGCGGCGCTCGAATTCCTCCGTGGGGGAGTGTTCCTCTTCGGACATGGGTTTGGTTAGGTGCGCTCCGAGGAATGCCGCCCCGGCCACCCAAGGTCAAGCCACGAGCCGTGCATCAACGGTCGGGTCCCGTGAGGCAGCGGGGCGGAGAGGGTGGGATTCGAACCCACGGACAGTTTCCCGTCTCCGGTTTTCAAGACCGGCGCATTCGACCACTCTGCCACCTCTCCCGGTGGGCGGGGATGAAACCCGCTGGCCCTTCCGTTCGCAAGCTTGGATCGCTCACTTCAAGGGGAATGGTCCGCTGACGAAGCGGTCGTGCTGGCGCAGCAGGCCGTCCTCCGCCGGTTCGCGCACCAGCGCGCGATCGGACCACTCGATCGCCTTCTCGCGATTCCCCCGGGCGAACCAGACCTCGGCATAGGTGTCGAGATAGGCGGCCTGGCGGGGCAGGATTTCCAGAGCCTTTGCGACCAACTTTTCTGCCTCGTCGAGGCGGCGGTTGGCGCGTGAGGCCGTCCAGGCGGCGGTGTTCATGGTGTTGTGGCTGCCCGGAAACCGCTCCAGCACGCGCTGGTAGGCCTTCCACGTGTCCTCGAACCACTCGTCATGCAGTTTGGTCAGGCCCGCCGCGCGCATGGCGGGGAAAAAGTAGTCGGCCATCGAGCCGTCGCTGAGGGCGAGGTCGTGACACCGCCGCAGGGTCTCGATCGATCCGGCGCGATCTTCGGCGAGGCGGGCGAGCGAGCGGGCGGTCTCGACTTCGATCCGGGCCCGGGCGAGTGGGAGCGGGTTGTCGTGGGTGTCGCCCATCATGACCTGCTGGAGCAGGTACATCTCCCCCAGCGAAGCCGCGAGGGGCCAGTCGGCGCCGAACTTCGCCTCCTCATAGAGCAGCAGGCAGGCATAGTAGAATTCCGAGTCCTCATCGACCGACTCGGCCGCGGTGCGCAACCACCAGTCACGCGCCCTGTCGAACTCCCCGGTGCTGGCATAGGCCTGGCCGATCCGACGCATCGCATTGGTGTCACCGAGGGCCAGGCGATCCACCTTGCGGTCGATGGCGGCCGCCTCCTCCGGTTTTCCCGACCGGCGCAGCGAGCCGGCGAGATAGGCGTGCGACACCGGGTCTTCCGGCAGGGCCACGGTCCGCTGCCTCCAATGCCCCACCACTTCGTCCCAGCGGTCCATCGCCCCGAGACAGATCACCTCGAAGCCGCCGAAGGAATAGTCACCCTCGAGATCCGCGAGCCGGTGTCCGGCTTCGCGCGCGCTCTCGACGAGCTTGAGGAAGCGGCGGGCGTCGGTGTTCATCACCGAGAGGACGAGCATGCTGCTGTAGCGTGTCTTCTGGTCGACCTCCTTGGCTGCCGCGGTCTTCTTCTCCATCCAGTCCCACCACCCGGCAGAAAGCCCGCCCGTATCCGGAATGCGGCCCAGCAGGGCGGCGAGCAGTTCCAGCCGCTGGCTCGGCGAGAGGTCCGGCTGGAACTCGTCGAAACCCGACCACACGGCGTGCGTCGCCTCGGTGTCGCCGAACAGCGTGTTGAGCACCATCCGCCAGCGGTCGTCGTCGTCGCCGGCAAAGCTCACCGCCGCCGGAATCACCGGCGTCGCCACGGGAAAACGCGTATAGGCGGAGAAGAGCTCGCCGAGGGCCTCGAGAAAGCGCTCCGGATCCTCCCGGCCGAGGCGTTCGAGCGGACCGACGTAGTGATCGAGCAGCACTTTCTTCATGCCGCGGGCCTCGAGGAAACCCGCCAGCGCGAACAGCCGCGCGGCTTCCTCTTCCGCATCATCGGGGTCCTCGAGGTAGCGCTTGAAATCGCGGTCGATCGCGGCGCCGTAGTCGGGCTCACGAGGGTCGAGCCCGAGCGTCTTCAGGGCCAGGTCCACGCGCTCGGTCGCGTCGAAATGGTAGTAGGCCATCACGGGCGAGAGACGGGCGAAGAGCAGATCCGCCTTGTCGTTGAGCCCGAGGGCATAAAGCACCGAAAGCGAGTGCCAGCTTTCATCGTCGAGATCGTGCTTCACCCCTTCCGAGAGGGCGCGGGCGAGCTGCGGCGAGGGCTGGCGTCCCGCCCACAAATTCTCCACGGCCTTGCGGTAGGCATCGATCGAGGCGGGTGGGATCTGCCCCTGGGGCACGGGGGCGTGCCGTACCCACGGGATGGGGTCTCCGGCGAGCAGACGCAGGCGCGCGGCGGTGACGGTCATCTCGAGGGCTTCGGCCTCGCGGGCGGCGTCGAGGTATTCGCCGGCCGCCGCATGCAGGGCGTAACGCCAGAGGTGGCCGGCCTCGCCGGCGAGCGACCGGGCCCGTTCGAGTTCCTCGTCCAGCGTACCGTTCATCCGGTGGAAATCGGCGAGCGACATCAGTTGGGCGGGCTCCGGCCTCCCCATTTCAAGAAACCGCCTGGCCTGCGCGGGATCCGGGCTTTCCCCCGCCAGGACCTCGCGGGCGGCGGCCACGGCGACGCCTTTCAGCTCCGGGCCGATGCCGGCGAGTGTCTCGAAGTCCGTCTCGAGTTCGTGGATCTTGAGCACCTGACGCCAGGCACCGAGTTCCTTGAGGCCGCGGATGATCCGCACCCGCTCTTCCGGCGAAGCCTTGTCGTAGGCCTCCACCAGCCGCACCACCTCGGGCGGGCTGTCCGGCAGGATGCCGAGGTCGATCTTGCGCAGCAGCTCCGCGGCACGGATCGCCACCTCGGGGCGTTCACTTGCGGCGGCCCGACGGAGCGCCTCCTCGGCCTCGTCGCCGCGTTGCCAGAGTTCATGACTGGCCGTCACCCGCACCGGATAGCGCTCGTCGCCGAGATCGCGGATGAGCTGCTCGACCGAGACGGCCTCCGCACGCTTTTCCCGCTCGGCGCACGCCACGACCGAGATTGCGAGGGCCAGACCGGCGATGGCGGCGGAGCGGATCACGTCTTCAAGCGTCCCGAGATTCCGGCGAAAAGCAAATCCGGAATCTCGGCGGCATGCGTGCGCGACGGAAGCCATGGACTCCATAACGGCGCTGATCCGGCCGATCTTTGCGGTCCCTCAGCCCGCGGCGAGGATCTCATCGACCCACGCCGGCACCAGTTCTCCGGCCGGCCCCAGGCGCGATTCGTCGAAGGTCGCCGAGAGTTCGCCCGGATCGAGGTTCAGCTCCAGCGTCCGGGCGCCGGCCTCCCTGGCCGCGAGCACGAAGCCGGCGGCCGGATAGACGCGGCCGGACGTGCCGATCGAGACGAACCAATCCGCCGCGTGCAACGCGCGCTCGATCTCACCGAGATGAAAGGGCATCTCGCCGAACCACACGACGTGCGGTCGCAGGCAGTCGATGCCGCCGCAGGCACCGCACAGGCTCGCCCGCGAAAGCTCGCCGCGGCACGGCGCCACCGCCCCGCAGGAAGTGCAGCGGCTCTTCAGCAGCTCGCCGTGCATGTGCAGCACGTCCGGCGATCCCGCACGCTCGTGAAGGTCGTCGATGTTCTGGGTGACCAGGGTCAGCTCCCCCGGCCACTCCCTCGCCAGCCGCGCCAGAGCGAGGTGGGCCGCATTCGGCCCGACCTCCTGCACCCGCAGGCGGCGGGCGTTGAGATCGGAAGAGCGTCGTGTAGGGAAAGAGTGTAGATCTCGGTGGTCGCC
>CALGOH010000008.1 GCA_937957985.1 uncultured Verrucomicrobiae bacterium | reverse complement strand
CGCCGCACCCCCTCCGGACCCGCCCGACGTTCCGCTCATCATGCCGCCGCCCATCCCGCCGGTGATTCCTCCGGTCGGCACCCCGACCGAGCTCCGCCAGCCCGAGTGCGAGCCGAAGAAGCACTGAGCGGACCACATCCCTTCAAGCCGGAGTCCCACAGGGCTCCGGCTTTTTCGTGATTCGGCCTAAGCTCGTTGTTCTCCGCGCAGACCCGGGATCAGGATCACCGCGACGAGCATCGAGCTGAGGATCCCGAGCACGGCCACCTTGCCCAGGCTCGCCAGGGCGTCGATCGACGCGAAGGCCAGCGAGCCGAATCCGATCGCCGTCGAGCAGCCGCAGAAAAGAACCGCCTTGCCGGTGCCGTTCCACACCGCCCGGGTGTCGCCCCCGGACCGGCGCAGCGACAGCAGGATGTGGATCGCGTAGTCGAGTCCGGTGCCGAGCAGCAGCGGCGTCGCCGCGATGTTGAGGAAGTTCCACTGGATCCCGGTCAGGCGCATCAGCGCCAGCAGCAGGACTCCGCTCAACGTCATCGCCAGCAACGCCGTCGCCACATCGCCGACGCGCCGGAAGACCAGCCCGAGCATCACCAGCATCACGCCCGCCATCGGCAGGAAGACCGCCACGATGTCCCGCTTGACCAGCGGCAGCACCGCCGGCTTGAGCAGGTCCCACCCCGCCAGATGCACCCCCTCGCCCCCCAGCTCGCGCAGCGCCGCGAGGTCGTCGAGCGAAAGGTCCTCCCTCCCGATCACCTCGATCTTCCCCAGCACGTAGCCGCCACCTGCGGGGTCGGGCATCGCCATCGCCCGCAGGATTTCCCGCGCCGCCTCGCCGTCGGGCACCAGCCCGGGCGGACGCGCCGCCAGCTCCGGCAGGGCCGAAAGCACCGCCCGCCCCAGAGCCGTTCCCTCCTCCGAGAAGCCGGCCTCGTCGGCGGCGGAAATCACGCGCTCCATTTCATCACCGAGACCGGCGAGCGCTTCGGCGTTGGCCCTTTGGTTCGCCGGGGAGGGCCACCATCCGGACGGCAGATCGACACGGCCGACCAGATCGGGGCGCCGCTCGCGGAGTTTCTCCACCCGCTCGCCGAAGCCGTCGATCCGGTCACGGACTTCGGCGTCGGTACCGCCCTCGATCACCAACCGCACCGATGGCGAGCCCCACGCCGGAAAAAGCGTCTGGATCCGCTCGAAGCTCGCCATCGCCGCGCTGTTCCGCGGACGCAGCAGGCTGCGGTCGAACTCCACCCCGGGCAGGCCTCGGACCAGGAGCACGCCGGTCGCCACCACCAGCAGGCCCGCCAGCAGGATCAGAGAACTTTTCCGACCGGGGACCCAGGCGGTCTTGTGTCGGACCATCACCCGCCCGGCGCCGGCCCTGGCGACCCACGGCAGGTAGAGCCCCAGCATGAAGACCGCCCCGAACACAACCCCGATCCCGACCACGCTACCAAGCTGGGCGATGCCCGGCAGGCCGCTCAGGTTCAGCGCGAAGAACACCGCCGCGGTCGTCGCCGCCGCGTAGAGGATCGACCCCGACACCGCCCGCCGGATCGCCCCCTCGGCGTGCCCCGCGACCTTCGCCTCCTGGCAGATCAGCACGCCATAATCGACCGCCAGGCCGATCAGGATCGCCGCGAAGCCGGCCGCCATGATGCTCAGTTCGCCGAAGATCCATCCCGCCGCCCCCATCGTCGCCGCGAAGACGATTCCCAGCGTAACGCCCAGCCCGAGCAGCAGCGAGATCCGCCGCTGCATCAGGAGAAAGAGGACCCCGATCAGGACCGACGTGATCCCGATCGTCCCCCGCATGTCCCCTTCCATCGCTCCGCCGATTTCCGCCTCGAACACCGGATCGCCCGTGTAGCCCAGGCTCAACCCGTTCGCCTGCGCCCACGGTTCCGCGACCGCCCTCACCTCCGCCAGCCACGCCTCCGCCTCGCGGTAGCCCGCCACCGCCCGCGGCGCGTCGATGAACACCAACTGCGCCGTCCCCTCCTCGTTCTGAAATCCCTCCCCGCCGCCCGCGCGTCCCTCGAAGAACGACTCCAACGAAGGATGATCGAGCAGGCCGAAGGGATCGTGGGCCGACATCACCAACTCACCGCCGTCGAGACTCGTCGCCACCCGTTCCAAGGCCTCCGCCATCGCCCCCTCGATCTCTGCGGGGGAAAGCCGCCCGACGAGTTCCTCGACCTCTTCCGGTTCGCCGTTCAGCCACAGCCAGCCGATCAATTCCGCCATTCCGCCGTCGCGATCCCTCCACAGTGGCCGCCACCGCACCGACTCGCAGACCTCCGCGTCCTTCAACCGTCCGGCCAGTTCTCCCGCCGCATCGCCCAGCGAACCCACCTTGTCGGGATCACCTTCGATTAAAAGGATCAGCTCGCCCTCCTTTGAAAACACCCGCTGAAAGGCACGCAGCGCCTCTACCTCAGGCATCTCGCCGGGAAGGACCGAGAGCACGTCGGTGTCGAACTTCACCCGGCCCAGCCCCGCCGCGGCGATGATCGCCACGGTTGCCAGCAGCCCGATACTCCACCATTTCCGCATCGGCGAAGAAACCACGGGAAGCCCGCCCCGGTTCCAAGCACCAAATTCATCCGATTTCCCCTTGGCAAAGCCCGCCCGCCGGGTCGAGTTGAACCATGCGCGCGTTCCTCGCCCTCCTCCTTGTCCTCCCGCTCAAAGCCGAGCCCGATCTCGCCCCCTTGAAAGGCTGGCTCCAGCGGCACGGCGAGATCCGCACCCTTGAGGCCGACTTCGTCCAGCAGCGCACCCTCCCGGCGCTCAAGAAACCCGTCGAAACCCCGGGGACCCTCGAGATGACCAGCAACGGCAAGCTGCGCTGGGAACTCGGCAAGCCCGCCAAATCCATCGCCGTCTCCGACGGCAGCACCATCATCATGGCCGATGTCGGGGAAAAGCGCGCCGAGCGTCTCGATGCCGACTCTCCCAAGGCCCGCTCGTTCACGATGCTCTCGGGCGATGCGATGAAGGGCGGCCTCGACGGATTCCTGGAAGTCTTCGAGCCCGTCGAGTCCCGCGTCGTCAATGGCATCTATCAGCTCACCACCCGGCCCAAGCCCCGCGAGATGCGCAACAAGGTCGGCTGGGTCTATTTCGACATCGATCCGGCGACGAATGAATTGCGCGCGCTGGAGATCCGCCTCGATGACAAGTCCCGCATCAAGACCATCTTCTCCAACACCCGCTTCAACGTGGAGATTCCCAGCGAGCGGTTCCGGTTCGACCTCACCGGCTACCAGGTGCGGTAGGAGCGGGTGGCCCACCGGATGCACCGATCCCGGGATTCCGGGCGGCCTCGTACTGCGCGGCGACCTCGATGGCCGTGAGAGGGCGGTTCCAGAGAGCGATTTCGTCGACCCAGCCGGTGTAGGCATCGTAGGTGTCGTACAAATCCAAACTCGGCTTGCCGAAGCGGACATACCGCCCCTCGAGATGCTCGCCACCCAGGCCTCCGGCCACTTCGCGCCTGGCCTCGAGCCGGCCGTCCAGAAACAGTTCGACCACAGTCGGACTCCAACTTGCCACGAGGTGATGCCACTTCCCGTCGGCCAGGCCCCGCTTGGTGGACAGCTCCACGCTCCCGGTTCCTTCCTTGATCTCGAAGATGACTCGTCCCGACCGGGTCACGCGGGAATGCAGCACCGCCTCGATGGGAACTTCGCCGGTGTCGGGAGCCTTTCCCGCCAACCACAGCACCTTGTCCTTCCCGGGATTGTTCCGAAGCTGCCGGACCCAGAACGAGACCGCACCTTCCCTTTGCTGAACGCCGTGCAGGCCATCGATCCCGAGCAGAACGGACTGATCGGGAAGCCCCGAAAGGAAGGGTGAACGATTCGCTGCGGGAAATCCCGCCAGCCCGCTCCCCGGGCCGACGCCCGGATCGCCCGGCCGGACCGCCTTCCCGAACCGACCTTCGGAACTGCCGTGCACCTGGTTGGAGGCCGTCATGCCGGATGCCTCGTCGAGCGCCCAATAGCCGGATGGGGACTGGCCGAGCGTGATGGCCCGGTAGCCGGCCGACCGCGCGAGCAGTTCCGGCAGACGAGGGAAGGGGTCCGCTCCGAGCGGGATCTCAGCGATCTCCCCGTCCTTGCCGACCGAGCAGGCGAACCCCACTTGATCCAAGCTTGCCAGGACCCGGCCCTGCCGACGCTCGGTGAGTTCAACCTTCCCCTCGATCAGGTGAACCTCGACCGGCCCGTCGACCGGAACCCTGACCCCGAAGCGGGTTCCGAGATTGCGCACCTGGAAATCGGGAGTCCACACCTCAAGCTTCGCGCCGGACTGGTTGGTGTCGACCCACAACCAGCCGTGGCGCAGGACCGGGCGCCCGGGTTCCGGGAACCCGACCTCGGCCGGACCCTGGACCAGGAACACGCAGCCGGATCGCTGCTCGAGCCTCAGCGTGCCGGAGAGCACCGTCACGGTGGTCCCGGGTGTGATCGCGGCGTGGTCCGGATCCGCATCCCGGCCCTCCCCGCTCAGGCTCCATTGGCTACCCTCCGTCGCGTCGATCACGAAATCGGGCGGACCTGGGGAGTGGATCCGGATGAACGTGGCGATCGCTCCCGACAGCAGCACCAAGGCGGCCGCGGCCATCACCGAAAGCCGCAGGACCTTCCGCGAGGCCAGCCGGGTCTCGACGAGCGGTATCTTGCCCTGCTCGTCCAGCACGCGGGCGATGTGGCGCAGCGCGGCGGAGTCCGCGAAGTAGTCGAGGTAGATCTGGCGGGCGGCCCGGGATTGTTCCAGCCGCGCCATCAGGGCGTCGACCTGTTCAGGCCCGAGCGTGCCATCCTCGAGCGCCTCGAGCCTAGCTAGGAGCTCCGACCGGTCCACAGTACCGTCCTGCGCGTCCTTCGGGTTCATGACAAGCCCTCCCTCAGGTTCAGGCGCCGGCGCACGCACATTGCCAGCAGGCTGCGGATCCGGTGCAGCGACATCTTCACGCTGTCCGCACTGCGCCCGAGTTCGGCGGCGAGGTCCCGCACCTTCCGGTCGTCGAAGTAGCGCCTCAGGATCAGGCCCCGGTCGGTCGGCCGCAGGCGCTCGAGGCACTCCCACAGGACCTCGTGGCGCGGCCGCACGTGCCTCGTGGCCGACTCGATCCCCTGGTCCAGCAGCAGGTCGATGACCTCTTCCGGGACCGGCGACTCCCGGCGGTTGCGCTGCTTCCGCCATGCGTTGCGCACCTGGAACTTCGCCACTGTCAGGAGCCAGGCCTTGAAATCGGTCCCGAGGGTGAATTCGTGCCGCTTGCGCCAGATGAGCACATTCACCTCCTGCACGACGTCGTCCACCTCGGCGCTGCCCGGCATCATCGCCATCACGAAGCCGCGCAGCACGGACTGGTGCTCCGCCACCAGCTTCACCACCGATTCGTCGAATTGTTCCGTTTCGCCCACGCCACCCTTTAATGTCACGATGGGATGTCTGGTAAGCGGGGAATTCCGGAAATCGGCGGATTTCGGGGCCGATTCGCGGCCTTGCGGGCGGATCTTCGATTTTTTTCCAGATTTACGATTACCGATCGGATGCCCGGAGACATCCCTCATGGGAGCGAGGCGAGTCTTTGCCTGGCCTTGGCCAAGTCCCGTCATCCCAAAGAATTCCATGAAAGTTTCCTTCCCCATCATGCCGGCATCCGCTGTCAGCCTGCTTCTGGCAGGCTCCGCCCATGCCGCCATCTCTGGGAACAATGACGATCCGGACATCAGCCAGGCCAACAAACCCGCAAGCCACGATCCCGGCGGCAAGCTCTTCGGGCGCGTCGGCTTGAAACAGAACTGAAGGCCCCCACATCATCCCCACAATCCACCATGAAAACCTCGCTCACGCTCATTGCCCTCACCCTCTGCGCCGCCACCTGCCCGGCCGCCCCGGTCACCGGCTGGGCGTTGATCTTCGACGGTGACAACGACACCTCCTTCACCGGTGCGTCGGCCACGACCGCCTCGCCGGTGGTCAGCGACGCCCACAAGAGCAGCATCGCCGCCAATTTCCCTGCCGTCATCTTGGAGGATGGCCAGTCGCTGACCCTCACCGGCACGGTTTCCTTCTCCGTCACGCTCGTCAACAGCCAGTTCCGCTGGGGACTCTTCGACGGGGACAATCCGGTCACCGCCGGACAAGGCGACGAATACGCCGGCTTTTTCTCCACCTCCCCGAGCATCTCCCAAACCAACAACAGCATCTGGATCAACGACCCCGATGCCGGACTGGTCCATCCCTTCGACACCGGCAACGCCGGCGGGCCCAATTCGGCAAGCCCGATCACGGCGATGTCCGCGCCCACCACCACCCCGGTGGCCAACACGCCGCTGAATTTTGCCCTGACCATCACCCGCAACGGTTCCGCCCTCGATGTCAGCGCGAGCATCACCGATGGCAACACCTACACCTCCACGGGTGGCGCGACCGGTGTCGCTCCCAACATCAACGGCTTCACCTTCGACAGCGTGGCCTTCCTCATCGGCGGCAGCACCTCCGGCTCATGGAACAACGTCAACGCCACCTTCTCGAACATCGACGTCACATTGGCCCCGGTTTCCGATCCCTTCGCGCAATGGGCATCCACCGCCATCACCAGCGTCGATCCGGCTGCCGACGCAAGCTTCGGTGGCAATCCGGACAACGACGCCTTCAGCAACGGCCTCGAGTGGATCCTCGGCGGCAACCCGCTGGGCTTCGACTCGATGGACGACCTGCTCTCGCCCGCGGGCGACGCCACCAATGGCCTGACCCTCACCTTCACCCGCGAGGACGATTCGGAGGGAGTGGCGGATCTGTTCGTCGAGTTCAGCAACGACCTCTTCAGCACCCATCTCCCTCCCGCATCGAGCGTCCCCAGCGCCAGCGGCACGGTGGCCGGCGTGACCTACACCATCACCGAAAACGGAACTGCACCGGACACCATCCAGGCCAACATACCCGCAAGCCATGGTCCCGGCGGCAAGCTCTTCGCACGCGTCGGCTCGACCCAGGACTGAACTCCTCGCCATCAACCTCCCAATCCATCATGAAAACCAAACTCACGCTCCTTGCGCTCACCCTCTCCGCCGCCACCTGCCCGGCCGCCACGGTCACCGGCTGGGCGTTGATCTTCGATGGCGACAACGACACCTCCTTCACCGGCGTGTCGGCCACGACCGCCTCGCCGGTGGTCAACGACGCCCACAAGAGCAGCATCGCCGCCAATTTCCCCACCGTCACCCTGGCGGACGGCCAGTCGCTGACCCTCACCGGCACGGTTTCCTTCTCCAGCGCGCTCGTCAACAGCCAGTTCCGCTGGGGACTCTTCGACGGGGACAATCCGGTCACCACCGGACAAGGCGACGAATACGCCGGCTTTTTCTCCACCGCCCCAACCGCTGCCCAAAGCAACAACAGCATCTGGTTCAACGACGCCGATGCCGGACTGGTCCACCCCTTCGACACCGGCAACGCCGGCGGGCCCTATTCGGCAGGCCAGATCGCAGCGATGTCCGCACCCAGCACCACCCCGGCGGCCAACACGCCGCTGAATTTCACGCTGACCGTTGCCCGCAACGGCTCCGCATTCGATGTCAGTGCGAGCATCACCGATGGCAACACCTACACTTCCACGGGCGGCGCGACCGGTGTGTCTCCCAACATCAACGGCTTCACCTTCGACAGCGTGGCCTTCCTCATCGGCGGCAGCACCTCCGGCTCATGGAACAACGTCAACGCCACCTTCTCGAACATCGACGTGACCTTCGTCCCCGAGCCATCGGCCGCGTTGCTTGGAGGTCTCGGCATGCTCGCCCTGATGCGCCGCCGCCGCGCCTGACCTCTGATCCGTCGCCACCGCTTGAAAACCCGGCATTTCCTCTTCGGCCTCCTGCTCGCAGGCACGGCCCCGTTGTCCGCAGCACCAGTCACCGGCTGGGCGTTGATCTTCGATGGCGACAACGACACCTCCTTCACCGGCGTGTCGGCCACGACCGCCTCGCCGGTGGTCGGTGATGCCCACAAGAGCAGCATCGCCGCCAATTTCCCCACCGTCACCCTGGCGAATGGCCAGTCGCTGACACTCACCGGCACGGTTTCCTTCTCCGGCGCGCTCGTCAACACCCAGTTCCGCTGGGGACTCTTCGACGGGGACAATCCGGTGACCACCGGACAAGGCGACGAATACGCCGGCTTTTTCTCCACCGCCCCGAGCGCCGCCCAAAGCAACAACAGCATCTGGTCCAACGACGCCGATGCCGGACTGGTCCACCCCTTCGACACCGGCAACGCCGGCGGGCCCTATTCGGCAAGCCCAATCACGGCGATGTCCGCACCCGCCACCACCCCGGCGGCCAACACGCCGCTGAATTTCACGCTGACCGTCGCCCGCAACGGTTCCACCCTCGATATCAGCGCCAGTATCACCGATGGCAACACCTACACTTCCACCGCCGGCACGACCGGTGTCGCTCCCAACATCAACGGCTTCACCTTCGACAGCGTGGCCTTCCTCATCGGCGGCAGCACCTCCGGCTCATGGAACAACGTCAACGCCACCTTCTCGAACATCGACGTCACGCCCGGCGGCGGGGTGAATCCCGACACCGACGGCGACGGCCTGCCGGACGCCTACGAGCAGACGATCATCGACGCGGATCCAAACGACGCGGTCAACGGGCTGGAGGACGTCATGGGCACCGGTGCCGCGCCCGCCGTGACCGACTTCGACGGCGATAGGGCGAACGATGCGGAAGAGCATGCCAACGGCACCGATCCGCTCGATCCCGACAGCGACGATGACGGCTTGCTCGACGGGGTCGAAACCGACACCGGGATCTTCGTCGATGCGGGCGATACCGGGACCGATCCGCTCGATCCCGACAGCGACGACGACGGCTTCAGCGATGGTTACGAGGTGGCCAACGGCACCGATCCCAACATCCCGTCCGGCACCATCGGCGAACGGGTTCTTGCGGTCGATTTCAACCGCGCCGACTCGCTTGGCTCGCCCAGCCAGTCGCTGTTCCGGGTGGTCTCCGGCTCGGCGGCCAGCCAGACCAGCAACGCGCCGTCCTACACCAAGACGATCCTCGGGAAACAGGTCGTGATTTCCCAGCCGGGCGGCGCGAAGTTCGAGTTCCGCGGCGCGAATGGCGACAGCTCGCGGGCGATCCCCGGCGGTGATACCTCGCTGTCCTATCTGGTCTCCGATTTCATCGCCACCCGCACCGGGGCGATCGACCTGACGATCACCGGCCTGGCCGCCGGAACCTATGCCTTCCGCTCGTATCACCTCGATACCCTCACCGGCAGCGGTCTCGGTTTCGCCCAGGGCGCCACGACCACCACGCCGAACCTGATCGAGGCCGGGATCGGGGGCGTGGTGAAGGCCTCCGTCCAGCCCACCGCGCTCGGCCCCAATGGCCTCAACACCACCTTCATCAACGACGGCCAGATCCCCCGGATTTCCTTCATCTTCCACCACGACGGCACCGGGCCGCTCACCATCGAACTGCGCGCCACCAGGTCGAACGGCGGCGACAGCCACCTGCTGGTGAACGGCTTCGAACTCCTCCAGGCAATCCCATGAAAGCCCTCCTTTTTCTTTCAGCCTCCGTCGTCGCCTCGGCCGCGCCACCCAACGTCCTGTTCATCGCGGCCGACGACCTGCGGCCGGAACTCGGCTGCTATGGCGAAGCCCACATGGTCACGCCGCACATCGACACGCTCGCCAGCCAGGGGCGCCTGTTCCGCAACCACTACGTCGCCGTGCCCACCTGCGGCGCCTCGCGCTATGCGATGATGACCGGCCTGCGCCCGACCGCGGCATCCGACGACAACGGCGCCTTCAACGCCATGCCGACAAGCCTGCCGGCCCAGCCGGAAAGCTGGGTCGACCTGCTGCGCCGCAACGGCTGGCACACCGTCTCGCTCGGCAAGGTCACCCACGAGCCCGACGGCTACCGCTGGAACTTCCCGTCCACCTACGATGTCGGCCGTACCTCGGCGACCTTCCCGGACATGCGCTTCTCGTGGAACGAAATCCTCCACGACCACGGCAGATGGGGTGCCCAGCGCTACCCGGTCTTCGCCTACGCCGACGGCACCAGCCGCAGCGAGGGCCCCAGTGACCCCGCGTGGGAAATCGGCGTCGACGGCGGCGGCCAGAGCCTGCCCGACGAGGCCTACCCCGACGGCCTGATGGCGCAGGCGGCGATCGGGAAACTGCGGGAATTCGCCGAGGAGGGAACGCGCTTCTGCCTGGCGGTCGGTTTCTACAAGCCGCACCTCCCGTTCAACGCGCCCAAGGCCTACTGGGACCTCTACAACCCCGCCACCCTGCCGGCCCCGAGCCCTGCGGCAAAACCGGTGGGCGCCAACGCCGCCACCACCAACAACTCCGGTGAAATCAACAACTACTCGGACGGCGGCGACCGCGCGCACCTCCGCCACGCCTACTTCGCCTGCGTCTCCTACATCGACGCCCAGGTCGGCAAGATCC
This sequence comes from uncultured Verrucomicrobiae bacterium, assembly GCA_937957985.1. Lineage (GTDB taxonomy): Bacteria > Verrucomicrobiota > Verrucomicrobiia > Verrucomicrobiales > Akkermansiaceae > Haloferula. The sequence continues at coordinate 10,409 of CALGOH010000008.1, read as the reverse complement.
TCGCCGAACTCGAAACCCTCGGCCTGGCCGACAACACGATCGTCGTCCTGTGGGGCGACCACGGCTGGCGGCTCGACGACTACGGCACCATCGGCAAGCACACCTTGCTCGAGCGCGCGCTCGAGGCCCCCCTGATCATCCGTCCACCCGCCTCGCTGCGGCCCGAGGTCTTCGCCGGCGTGCCCGCCGAAGGGGTCGTCGAGACCATCGACATCTACCCAACCATTGCCGATCTCTGCGGTCTCACCCCGCCCGCCTCGGCCGTGGGCTCCTCGCTGGTGCCGATGCTTCGCAACCCCTTCGCACCCGGAAAGAACCACGCTTACTCGCGCTTCAGCTCGCTCACCACCATCCGCACCCCGGCCTGGCGCCTCATCAACACCAGCGGCGACTACGACCTCTACGACCTCTCGTCCTTCCGCTATGAATTGCAGGACGTTTCCGCCGCCAATCCGGCGATGGTGAGCTCGCTCAGCGCCGCGCTCAACACCCAGGGCACCCGGCCGGGGACCCGCTACGCCGACTGGGCCGGTGGCAATCCGCTGCTCGCCGACCCGGATGGCGATGGAGACCGGGATGGCATCATGAACCGGATCGAATACGGTGCCGGCTCCAATCCGCTCGATCCGTCCGAAGGTCCGGATCTGTCCGTCGCATTCGAGGATCTGACGGGTGCTGGCTTCGGTGCCCACGAGCCTGTCTTCCGCTTCACGGCGGCCGTGGATCGCGACGACTCCACGCTCGTTCCCGCCACCTCCACCGATCTTTCCACGTGGTTCTTCGAGCCGCTGGAGTTCCTCGATGCCACCTCCAGGGGCGATGACTTGATGGAACTTCGGTTTCGCGTCGCCCTCCCCGGCGACCCGTCCCGCTTCTTCCGCTTGGACGAATCCGGGGGACCGTAGCGCGGCGGTCCGGGCATCCAGGGCACCGACACGCTCGATACCTCCGGCGATCGACCTTCGCCTTACGGGGATTTTGGGTGTAGGGAACCCCATGCCCGCCCCAACCCCCGACTCCGTCGCCGATCCGGTCGAACCACCCCATGCCCGGCCGTGGGAACTGCTCGACGAGAAGCTCGAAACCGGACAGCCCGACGAGGCCGCCCGGGTCCTGAGCGAACTGAGCGTCGAGGACCAGCGCTTCGCGATGGCCCACCTGCCGGAGGAGTCGCAGGTCACACTGATCGGAGCACTCTCACCGGAGGATGCCGCCGACCTTCTGGAGGTCCTGCCGGAGGCGCAGGCGGTCGACATTCTGGAGGCCCTGCCATCGGAGTCGGCGGCCGACATCCTCGAGGTGCTGCCCGGATCGATCGGTTCCGACCTTCTCCGGGAAATGGACGACGAGGATTCCGACGCCGTCCTCGCCGAGCTCGACGACCGCGACGAGGCGGAAAAGCTGCGGACCCGGTCCGAATACGAGTGGGACACCGCCGGCGGCCTGATGCGGGCGCGGCTGGCTTCGTTCCCCGACACCGCCACCGTTGGCGACGTCCTCGCCGATCTCGGAGAGAACGCGGAAACCTACGCCGACATGGACGTCCAGTACGTCTACGTGACGGGTGGCGCCGGCGTGCTCCGCGGCGTGCTCCGCCTGCGCGATCTCGTCATGACACCGCGCCCGACGCCGGTCTCGAAAGTCATGATCGCGGATCCGGTGTCCGTGAACGTCGCCGACGATTTCGACAGCCTCCGCAGGCTGTTTGACGAGAAGAACTACATCGGCCTGCCCGTCGTGGACGCCGCGGGAACACTGGTCGGCGTGATCACGCGGCAGGCGGTCCGCGAGGCAACGTCGGAGCACCAGACCGAGGATTTCCTGCGCACCCAGGGCATTCTGGGCGGCGAGGAACTGCGCTCGATGCCCATGGCCGCGCGCTGCGGCCGGCGTCTCGCCTGGCTCGGCCCGAACATCATCCTCAACCTCGTCGCCGCCAGCGTGATCGCGATGTACGAGGACACGCTGCAGGCGGTCATCGCGCTGGCGGTCTTCCTGCCCATCGTCTCGGACATGAGCGGATGCTCGGGCAACCAGGCGGTCGCCGTTTCGATCCGCGAGCTGACGCTCGGCCTGATCCGTCCGACCGAATTCCTCCGCATCGTGTGGAAGGAAGGCATCCTCGGCATCGTGAACGGCTTCGTCCTCGGCCTGCTGCTCGGAACCATCGCCGCCCTGTGGAAGGGAAACGTGTATCTCGGTCTCGTGATCGGCGGAGCCCTGTGCCTGAACACCATCCTCTCGGTCCTCCTCGGCGGCATGGTCCCCCTTTTCCTCAAGCGCCTCAAGATCGACCCCGCCCTCGCCTCCGGTCCGATCCTCACGACCTGCACCGACATGTGCGGCTTCTTCCTCGTCCTCAACCTAGCCTCCACGGTGCTCTCGAAGCTGACATGAGGCGGGTGGGCGGGGCTTCCGGCGGCAATTCTCGCAGTCACTCCCGATGCCGCGGCTGCATCCGAATCCGCCCGAGGTCGATCACGCCATCCGATTCCTCGAAATCCGGATCGCCATCCCGGTCCGGAACACGGTGCCACAGGATCGCCTCCGGTTCGAAGCCCGGAGCCGAGATCCCGATCCTTGCCTCCGGATCGCTCGCGTAGGCGGGCCCTCCGAGCCAGCTCAGGTGCCAATCCCGCTCCGGCGGAACGCGCAGCCGGCCGCTTGCCGAAGTACGGGTGACCCGGTTCACGTCGTCGATCCGCACGGTGACCTTCGACCGGCCGATCGGCTCCTCGCTCCGGCAGTCCACCAACACGGCTTCGATGCCGTAACGATCCACCATATGGACCAGCGAACAACCTGACCAGGCCATACACGCGACGACCGCCGGCACCATCAGGAGTCGATGGAATGTCCTCCCTTTCACGGTGCCACCGCGAACGGCGTCGCGTCCCGCCGCCTCTCGACTTCGTCCGGCATCCATTTCCACGGATCGACTCCCTTCTCGCCGAAGACCGCCAGACCGATCACGCCGACGTTGCGGGTATCGCCGTGGCGGCGGTTCGCGTAGGATGCTCCCACGCTTGAAAACTCGAAACGCGCCACCGTGTCCCAGCCGCTGCGCCAGCCCTTCACCTCCAGCGTGTCGCCCGGCTCGATCAGGTAGCCGCGCTTGGCGAAGGACGCCGCCTTTCCATCCATCACGTCGAGCCCGTCCACGCTCAAGACCACTTCCACGCGGCTGCGGCAGCGGTTCTTCACCACCAGCGAGTAGGCCTTCCCGGGCGAACCCACCGCAAAGCGCCTGCCGCCCGATTCGTAGGTGGTCGCGTAGCCCAGACCGCTCTTGATGCCCCACTCGACCATCCCTCCGGCGGCTTGGCGTGTTCCTTCCGTCTTGTACTTGTAGGAAGTCATCGCCTCGATCCCGCTACGATCATTGTAGTAGATCCGGTCCGTCCCGGCCGGCTTGGCCGTCGCCCGCGCGAAGCTCCGCCGACGCAGCGGGTTCCGGATCTCGTCCCCGTAGCCCGTCGCCAGGCCCGGACGGGACTCGGCGGGCGGCACGGGAGCATTGCGCGGCGTCGCTCCCGATTCCGCCGCATCCACCGGCGCGGAGGGCATCCCACCCTGCGGCCCCGTCGCACACGAGCTCCACCACAGCACCGGCAGCGCCAGCACCGCGAAGCGCAGGCGGCGCAGCAGCCCCCGCAGAAACACCAGCGGCCCGATGAACCCTGCAGGCCCCACAAACACCGGCTGCATGGGACTGACAGGACTCATCGGCCCTGTAGCTCCTCCGCGAACCCCTCTCTCCAAACCGCCACCCTCACCCCGCTCTGCCAGATCATGTTCGTGCGCCTTCATTGCTGCTAAAAAAACAGCACTTGGCGCGGAGAAGGTCAATCCCAAATGCTGTTTTTTTAGCAGCAATCGCTTGTCGCCGGATTGGGAAGGGCGTAGGGTCCGACACGATGGCGGGCGAGGGATATCGGGAGAAGTCGGGCGAAGGGCTGTCGCGACGCGAGCGTCAGATCATGGACGTGCTCTACCGGTCGCGCGAGGCGTCGGCGCACGACATCCGCCGCGTGCTGCCGGATCCGCCCAGCTACTCCGCGGTCCGCGCCCTGCTGGCGGTGATGTTGGAAAAGGGACTGATCAGCCATCGCAAGGACTCGCGCCGATACGTCTATCGCCCGGCGGTTTCGGAAAAGAAAGCCAAGCGCTCGGCCCTGCGACGCTTGCTGGGTACGTTTTTCGACGACAGTCCGGAGAAACTCGTCGCCGCCCTGCTCGATCCGAACGACCAGCGGCTCAGCGACGAGGAGATCGAGCGGATCCGCCGATTGATCGACGAGAGCAAGTCCTGAACCTCCCGCATGACCGCCCTGGTTCCCGCCTCCCTCTGTTTCTCGGCCCTGGCCGTGGTGATCGTCGTGCTCGCGGGGCGCCGCCACGCCCTCGGCAGCGACCGCCTCAGTTCCCTCTCGCTGCTGATCCTCCTGACCCTGCCGTTGCTGCTCCTGCTTCCGGGATGGAACGTCCTTCCGTCGGGGAGCGGGCCCACATCCGATCGCCCGCTGTCACTCGCCGTCTGGCTGCTGCCGCTCGGCACGGGCATCGGACTCGCCCGGCTTTGCATGGCATCGATCCGGCTGCGACGCTGGACGCGCGGTTCACGACTGATCGGCCGATGCCGTGGTTCCAACGGACGCGTGATCGAAGTCCGGGAATTTCGCGAACTCTCCGGCCCCTGCGCGGCCGGCGTTTTCCGCCCGATGATCCTCGTGCCTGCCGGCTGGATGCGGTTGCCGCGATCCCATCGTGAAATGGTGCTGGCCCACGAAACCGCCCACCACGACCGCCGGGATCCGCTCTGGAGACTGCTCGGCGCCATCGTCTGCACCCTTCACTGGTTCAATCCCGCCGCCTGGTGGCTCGCCCGTCGCCACGCCTTCCAGTCGGAGATCGCCTGCGATGCCGCCGTCCTTTCGACCGGTGCCGCGCCCGGTGGCTATGCCCACCTGCTCTGCGATCTGGCACAGGTCCGCCAGACGCCGTTGGTCGCGGCCATGGCGGGATCGACCCTCGGGAAACGCGTCGAGCATCTCCAACGCCCCGGCCGACGGCTTTCGCCTCTGAGCCTGTGCCTTCTGCTTGCGTCCCTCCTCGCCGGAGGAGTCGCCTGCGGCTTGAGCCGGACGCACGATCCGCTTCCATTCCCCGAGGTCCAACTCCGCCTGTCGGCCGATCCCTTCCCCGGAAATCCGTAGCCACCCGCTTCCACCCGCACGCTTGAACGCCGGCGACCGCGGACTATGCTGGCCACCGTGACCGCCGATATGGAACGCGCCATGGACGAGCGCCGTCGCGAACTTTCCGCGCCGCTGCCCCGGGATTTCGCCGACCGGGTGCTTGCCCGGGTCTCCACCGTGCGACCCGTCATCACCAGGGCCGGCGTTCTAACAACATTGGCCGCCGCCGTGATCGTCGCGGCGCTGGTCACGGCCCGACTCGACCGGGCGAAGCCATCCGCCGGACCGCCGCCGATCCAAGCCTTCTCCACCTCCCTCCTCGCGCCGTGAGCCGGCCCGTCGCCCTCGGCCTGTGGGCCCTCGCCACCGTTGCCCTCGCCGCCGGCACCAGCCTGCTGGTCCTCGGGTGGAAATCCCCGCCGGAACCGGAAACACCCGACTTCCACGCGTGGATGCACGAGCATCTGGACCTCACGCCCGCCCAGCACGACGCCCTCGAGCCCGCCGAGCAGCGCTTCGAGAAGAGCCGTCTGGAGATCGAAGCCCGCATCGCCTCGGCCGGACGCGATCTCGCCGCGGCGGTCCGCGCCGGCGACGGCGATTCGCCGGCCATCCGCGACGCCCTCCAGCGTCTCCACACCGCGCAGGGCGAACTCCAGCAGGCCACCCTCGATCATTTCTTCGAGATGAAGGAACCGCTCGATCCCGAACAGGCCGAGAAGCTCCTGCAATGGACCCATGATCGCCTCGTCCATCCCTGAAACCACCCCGCTGCCCGTCGCGCCGACCGACGACGAAGCCCGGGAGGCCGCCGAGATCGAGGCGGCGAGCAAGGGCTGCGACGAGGCCTTCCGCGCGCTCGTCGAGCGCCACCAGCACCGCATCCACCGGCTCTGCTTCCACTACCTCGGCGACGAAGCCGACGCGGTCGAGGCGTGCCAGGACACCTTCGTCCGCGCCCACCGCGCGCTGCCGCGCTTCAAGCCGCGCGCCCGTTTTTCCACCTGGCTGCACCGCATCGCGCTGAACCTCTGCCGCGACCGGCTGCGCCGACGTCGTCGCACGGTCCCGCTCGACGGTCTCGACCTCGCCTGCGGCCAAGCCACGCCCGACGAGTCGGTCATTCGCGACGCCGATCTGGCCAAACTCGACCGCGCCCTCGCCTCGCTGCCCGCCCGTCTGCGCGAGCCGGTCATCCTCACCTGCCTCGACGGACGCAGCCACGCCGAATGCGCCGCCATCCTGAAATGCAGCGAGCGCGCCGTCGAAGGCCGCCTTTACCGCGCCCGCCAGAAGCTCGCCGCCTGGTGGACCCGCGAATCCACCTGAAACGCCGCCAGTTCAGTAGGTAGTTCTCCCTTCAGGGAGCCGCACCGGTCCGGCGAGACCCGCTCTCCACCGGCCAGTCGTCAGTCCGAGGAGCCCACGCACTCGATCCGATCCTCAAAAACCAGCACCAGCTTTTCCTTCTCAAGCAGTTCCCACACCCGAGGCCAAGTCCGTGATACGATGCTTCGAAAGGCCTTCAGCCGCATGTTGCCCATGCGCAGATGCACGACTCTCGGAGGCGGGTCGGCCAGCATCATCCGGTCGGCGAAGTCCGCATCCTTGGTGACAATCACCAGGTTTTGCGCTGCGGCGACCGCCCAGAGCTCGAAGTCGGAGGGCGAAGCTCCGAGGGAAGTGGCATGCACGCATGCAAGGTTCCCGTCCATGCCGCAGTCCAGCGGCAAATTCTCATCCAACAGAACTCCAGCAGGCGGCTTGGTCACGAGGCTGGCTCAAGCGTGTAGCGCGATTCAAGGAGTCTGGACGCGAACGCAAGACACGCGTCGATATCCTCGTCACGCAGCGAAGGATAGGCCCTGAGGATCTCCTCGCGGGAGTCGCCTGCGGCGAGGAAATCGAGCACCGTGTGCGCGGCGATCCGCGTCCCTTCGATCACCGGTCGCCCGTTGCACACATCCGGCTGCACTACAATACGTCCCATGACGGAATCCTACCTCTTCGCTCGCAGCGAGCGAGGACAAAGACGACGAAGCGTTATTCATGGGCGAATCCGCGATTTCCCGTGGGATCCCCCTCTCCTCCGCGTTCAACCCGGTGTGAACCGCTCCATTTTCCTGCTCTTCGCCCTCGCGCTCCCGTCCTTTTCCGAGGAAACCTCCGACTCCGTCCTCGGCTCCCTCGATCCCCTCATCATCACCGGCAAGGCCGAAAACCTCCTCGGCCAGGCCCGCACCGCGTCGAAAGGCCAGTCCGACCGCGAGGAACTCCTCGAACGCCCCTACCTCCGCCGCGGCGAGCTGCTCGAGGTCGTCCCCGGCCTGATCGCCACCCAGCACTCCGGCGACGGCAAGGCGAACCAGTACTTCGTCCGCGGCTACAACCTCGACCACGGCACCGACTTCGGCCTCTTCGTCGATGGCATGCCCGCCAACTACCGCGCCCACGGCCACGGCCAGGGCTATGCCGACATCAATTTCCTCATCCCCGAGTTCGTCGAGCGGCTCGACTACCAGAAGGGACCCTTCGACCCGCGCCTCGGCGACCTCACCACCGCCGGAGCGGCCGAGTTCTCGCTGGTCAACTCGCTCGAACGCGGCTTCGCCCAGCTCACCCTCGGCGAGGACGCCTTCTTGCGCACGGTCTTCGGCCACTCGGTGCAGGCCGGCAACGGCATCCTCACCTACGGCGGCGAGGCGCAGTTCTACGACGGTCCCTGGGTCCTCGACGGCGACTCGCACCGCTACAACGGCATCATCCGCTGGCACACCGGCGACGAGGAAAATTTCCTCAACCTCACCTTCCTCGGCTCGCACGGCGAGTGGACTTCCACCGACCAGGTCCCCGAACGCGCCATCTCCATGGGAATGATCGACCGCCTCGGCTTCATCGATCCCGCCGTCGGCGGCGACTCGCAGCGCTACTCGCTTTCCATGAACTGGGGCCGCCGCGCCGGTGACGTGCTGTGGAAGGCCAACGCCTACGTCGGCTACTACGACCTCGATCTCTACTCGAACTTCACCTACTTCCTCGACGATCCCGTCAACGGCGACCAGTTCCGCCAGTCCGACCAGCGCGTCTTCTTCGGCGGGGAAATCAGCGCCACTTTCGAGAACCGCAGCCTGTTCGGCGCGGACACCGACTACACCATCGGCTTCCAGACCCGCAACGACTACATCTGGGATCTCGAACTCGCCCGCACGCGCAACCGTTTCGACGTCAACCCGATCCGCGAGGACGACGTCTTCACCGGCAACTACTCGATCTTCGCCGGTGCGGAAACCGTGTGGAACGACTGGTTCCGCACCCAGGCCGGCCTGCGCGGCGACCTCTTCTATTTCGATGTCGAAAGCGACCTGCCGGTCAACAGCGGCGACCAGTGGGACGGCATCGTCGTGCCCAAGCTCAACCTCATCTTCGGCCCGTGGCATGACACCGAGTACTATCTCAATCTCGGCGGCGGCTTCCACTCGAACGACGCCCGCGGCGTCTTCACCCGCATCGACCCCAACGACGGCGTCACGCCCGTCGCCCCGGTCGATCCGCTGGTCCGCACCTGGGGCGCGGAAATCGGGGCCCGCACCAACTGGACCGACTGCTTCACCACCACCGCCGCCATCTGGTGGCTGCACAACAACTCCGAACTGCTCTACGTCGGCGACGCCGGCAACGTCGAGGCCGGGCCCGACACCACCCGCTACGGCGTCGAGCTCGCCGCCTACTGGCGCCCGACCGACTGGTTCGCCGTCGACGCCGAATTCGCCTGGTCCGAAGGCCGCTACGACGACATCTATGCGCCCGGCGGTCCGATGATCGAGAACCAGGTCCCGGTCGTCCTTTCCACCGGCCTCACCGTCGGTCGCGACACCGGCTTCTTCGGCGCGCTGCGCACCCGCTACTTCTCCGCCCGCCCGCTCACCGCCACCGGCAGCGTGAAGGCCGAGGACTCCTTCCAGGTCAACGCTCGGGTCGGCTACCGCTGGGAAAACTGCGAGCTGGCTCTCGACTGCCTGAACCTCCTCGACCGCGCCGACAACGACATCGAGTACTACTACACCTCCCGTCTTCCCGGCGAGCCGGCGGCGGGCATCGACGACGTCCACCTCCACCCCACCGAGCCCCGCACGCTGCGCGCCACCTTCACCTGGTTCTTCTGAGCGGCCCGTCTACTCCGCCGGCTCCGGCAGTCCGCCCTCCGCGGCGGGCTCGACCCTGGCCCGCCGCCGCTTCACCTCGCCCACCCGCTTCGCCCCCCACCGGCGCAGCCGCTCGAAGGCCAGCAGGCAGGCGACCACCGCCAGCAGCGAAATCACGATCCCCCACGCGCCGAGCGCGCCCTTCTCGCGAAACAACGTCCAGCCCAGTTGCCCGACACACAGTGCCGCCACCACCAGCAGCGTCGGCCGACGACCGATGAGGTTCACCACGAAAACCCCGAGCGGAGCCCCGAGCGCCACCACCGGTGCCGCCGCCAGCCAGTTTCCATAAACCCCCGGCTGCACCCCGGTGAATCCCATCTTCGTCAGAATGCCGATGACCGATGAGTAGGCCATGATCACCACCGAGGTCGGGATCGCGATCTTCAGGTCCGCGCGGCACACCAGCACCAGCACCGTGTAGAGCACCATGTCGATGCCCACGCCGGAGACCGAAACCACCGTGGCCCCGGACAGAAAACCGATCGCGAGGCCGACGCGCGTGTCCCAGTGTTCGTCGAAATCGGTCATCCCCTCGTGCCCGGCGATCTCGCCGATCCGCCACAGGTGCAGGATGCCGAAGCTCCCCCAGACCACCGCGAACACCAGCTTGATCCACAACGCCGGCACCCACGGCGCGACCAGAAAAATCCCGAGCGGCACCCCCAGCGTCGCGCCGATCAGGGCACCCTTGAGCATCGCCCCCGCCAGCGGCTGCCGCCGCGCCAGGATGAAGATCGAGGCGCTCGTCATCCCGATCGACTGCACCGCGAAGCTGAAATCCCGACCCAGCTCCGCCGGCTGGTCGAACAGCAGCACCAGGATCGGAAAGCCCACCGTCCCGCCGCCCATCGGCGTCGATCCCGCCGCATAGCTTCCCACCGCCATCGCCACCGCCATCCGCCAGTGCTCGCAGGCCAGCTCCCAGCCACCCCGGCCCGCCACCAGGAAAAGCCTTCTGCGTCGACCAGCCCGCGGCCTTCAAGGAGTGGATCGACAAGCTGGAGGC
>CALGOH010000007.1 GCA_937957985.1 uncultured Verrucomicrobiae bacterium | reverse complement strand
AGCAGGGCCATCTCAATTTGTGTTGTGGCAAGAAATCGAGCACTATTGCATTTGGTGGGTCTTCCCTTTGGTATCCGAGATTTCAATCAGTAGACCGTCTGACCGGCACGCTTCATCGCTCTATCCAAGCCTGAAATCAGAATGCGGAGTAATGGAAAGCCCTGTGAATTCAGAGTCAGCAAAGTCAGGTAGCCCTGATTTTGGAGTCGCAGGCGGTCTGGGCGCTTCCATCCCCGGAATGGTTTGATAAATTGGAAATTTCTCCGAGTAAGCCTGCGGTCCCAATGCTTTCGCGCCATCGTCATCTCCCGTTCGCCATTCCGCTTTCCATGGTCGCCTTGTGCGGCTTGGGCACGGGCGGGGCGGCGGACGAGCGGCTCGACTTCAGCCGGGACGTGCGGCCGATCCTCAGTTCGAAGTGCTTTTCCTGCCACGGACCCGATTCGCAGAACCGCGACTCGGAATACCGGATGGACACCGAGGAGGGGGCCTTCGCCGAGATCGACGGCCGGCCTGCGATTGTCCGCGGTGACCCCGGGAAGAGCGAGATCATCCGCCGCATTCTCAGTGACGACCCGGACGTCCTGATGCCGCCGCCCAAGCACAAGCGCCCGTTGAGCGAGGAGGAGATCGCGACGCTCACCCGCTGGGTCGAGGAAGGTGCCCCGTACAGCGGGCACTGGGCCTACCAGCCGGTCGAGCGTCCGGCGGTGCCCGAGGTGAAGGCGGATGCCGCCGGTCCGGTGGACGCCTTCATCGCGGCGGAGTTGGAGAAGGAGGGCCTGGGGTTCTCGTCCCAGGCGCCGCCTGAGACCTTGGTCCGCCGGCTTTATCTCGATCTGACCGGACTCCCGCCGACACCGGCGCAAGTCGATGAGTTTCTCGAGGACCCGGAGGCCAACTTCGAGCCGACCATCGACCGGATCATGGGCACGGAGGTCTTCGCCGAGCGGATGGCCATGGAGTGGCTCGACGTCGCCCGCTTCGCCGACACCAACGGCTACTCGATCGACGATCATCGCGACATGTGGGTGTGGCGCGACTGGGTGATCGAGGCGTTCCGCGGGAACATGCCGTACGACCGGTTCATCCTCGAGCAGATGGCCGGCGACCTGCTGGAGAACCCGACGCCGCGTCAACTCGTGGCGACCGGTTTCCTGCGCAACAGCATGAACACCCACGAGGGCGGCACGATCCCCGAGGAATACCGGGTCGCCGCCATCGCCGACAAGATCGACACGGTCTCGACCGCCTTTCTCGGACTCACCGTGAAGTGCGCCCAGTGTCACGACCACAAGTACGATCCGGTCTCGATGCGCGACTACTACCGGTTCTACGCCTTCTTCAACACCTCGACCGAACCCGGTTACGGCGCGACCAACGGCAACACCAAGCCCTTCGTCGAGGTCGAGCCCATCGTGCAGGATGATGCCGCCTGGAGGGAGTCGCTCGAACGCCGGATCGCGACGCTGGAGCATTTCAAGGGACATCCGGAGGAAGTGTTGCGCCCGGATGAACTCAACGACGACCAGATCGGCAAGGTGCGCAAGAGCCTCGACGGCGAGATCGGCCTGCTGCGCAAGGAACTGAAGTCGGGCAAGACCTCGGCGATGGTGATGGACACGGGCGCCGCCGATCGCAAGACGCACATCCTCGACCGCGGGGCCTACGACCAGCCGACCGTCGAGGTCACTGCGGGCATCCCGGAAATCTTCGGCGCCCTGCCGGAGGGCGTGCCCGCCGACCGGCTGGCGTTGGCGAAGTGGCTGATCGATCCTTCCCACCCGCTGACCGCGCGGGTGACGGTCAACCGCTACTGGCAGATGCTGTTCGGTACCGGCATCGTGAAAACCGCCGAGGACTTCGGTTCGCAGGGCGAATGGCCGTCCCATCCCGAGCTTCTCGATTTCCTTGCCGCCGAGTTCGTTGCTTCGGGCTGGGACGTGCGGGCACTGCTCAAGTCGATGCTGCTCACGCGCACCTACCGCCAGTCGTCGGTCGTCGGTCGGGAACTCCTGGAAAAGGATCCGCTCAATCGTCTCCTCGCGCGTGCTCCGCGGTTCCGGCTTCCCGCCGAGATGGTGCGCGACAACGCGCTGGCCGTCGCGGGGCTGCTCAATCGGGAGGTCGGCGGGCGCAGCGTCTATCCGCCGCAGCCGAAGGGCCTGTGGAAGGAGGTCAGCCACTTCGGCTACCCCGGCTTCTTCTCCGCCCAGCACTACTTCCCGGATCGCGGCGACGAGGTCTATCGTCGCAGCTTCTACACCTTCTGGAAACGCACCTCGCCGCCGCCGGTGATGACCACCTTCGACGCGCCCAACCGGGAGACCTGCGCCGCCCGCCGCTCCGCCACCAACACGCCGCTCCAGGCGCTTGCATTGATGAACGCGCCGCAGTTCGTCGAGGCGTCGCGGGGACTCGCCGAACGCATGCACGCCGCCGGCGGGTCGGCCGCCGAGTGGATCGATGCCGGCTTCCGCCTCGCCACCGGCCGCCTGCCGAGCGAGCTTGAGCGCGATCTGCTGGAAGAGGCGCTCGAAAGCCAGCGGGCCTACTTCGGCGAGGATCCGCAACGGGCCCGCGACTATCTGGGAGCCGCCGGAGCTTCCGCCGGAGCCTCCGATCCGGTTCAGGCCGCGGCGCTGCAGACCGTCGCCTCTCTCATTCTCAACCTCGACGAAACCATCACCCGCGAATGAAGGCCGACGACAATTGGATCCGCCCGACTTTCGCTTGGGAATGGGACCGCCCAGGCGCCAAGTCCGCCAACGAGTTACCAATCAACAACTGCATCGGTCGTGCTTGGTGATCTTTGCGTCTTGGCGGTGAATTCACCTTTTTCAATCTTCCCCTGACCTGCGCATGAGCCCCGAACTGATCAAACGCCGCACCTTCCTCGGCCGGACCTCGGGCGGGCTGGGAGCCATGGCGCTCGGCTCGTTGCTGGGCGAGACCGCACGGGCCAGCGGGATGCCCGGGTTGCCGGTCCTGCCGCACTTCCGTCCGACGGCGAAGCGGGTGATCTACCTGTTCATGTCCGGCGGGCCGTCCCACATCGACCTCTTCGACTACAAACCGGAGCTGGAGAAGCGCCACGGCGAGGAGCTCCCCGACAGCATCCGCGGCAACCAGCGACTGACCGGCATGACCTCCGGCCAGAAGAGCTTTCCCGTGTGCGGGTCGATCGGAAAGTTCGCCCGGCACGGCAAGAGCGGGACATGGGTCAGCGACCTGCTGCCATACACTTCGAAGATCATCGACGACATCGCGGTGGTCCGCTCTGTGCACACCGAGGCGATCAACCACGACCCCGGCATCACGCTCATCAACACCGGCTCGCAGATTCCCGGTCACCCGAGCGCCGGCGCGTGGGCGAGCTACGGTCTGGGTAGTAACAACCGCAACATGCCGGCCTACATCGTCCTGATCTCGCAGGGCACCGGCAAGAACCCCGGCCAGCCGATCTTCTCGCGCCTGTGGGGCAGCGGCTTCCTGCCGTCAAGCCACCAGGGCGTGCAGCTCCGCAGCAGCGGCGACCCGGTGCTCTACCTCAAGGATCCGCCCGGCATCACTCGCGAGAACCGCCGTGCCCAGCTCGACGTGCTCGGCGAGCTCAACGGCCTCAAACTCGACGCCCACGGCGACCCGGAGATCGCGACCCGCATCGCGCAGTACGAGATGGCCTTCCGCATGCAGGTCGCCGCGCCCGAGATCGCCGACCTTTCCGACGAGCCCGAAAGCACCTTCAAGCTCTACGGCGACGACGCCCGCCAGCCCGGCACCTATGCCTACAACTGCCTGATGGCGCGCCGCATGGCCGAACGGGACGTGCGCTTCATCCAGCTTTTCCACCGCGGCTGGGACCAGCACCTCGAGCTCCAGAAACACCTGCGCGCCCAGTGCAAGGACACCGACCAGGCCTCGGCGGCGCTGGTCATCGACCTCAAGCAGCGTGGCCTGCTCGAGGACACGCTGGTGATCTGGGGCGGTGAGTTCGGCCGCACCGCCTACAGCCAGGGCAAGCTCGGCGCAGGCCGCGACCACCACGGGCGATGCTTCAGCATGTGGCTCGCCGGCGGCGGGGTGAAGGGCGGCACGACCTACGGCACCACCGACGACTACGCCTACAACATCGCCGAAAACGGCTGCCACATCCGCGACCTCAACGCGACGATGCTCCACACCCTCGGCATCGACCACGAGCGCTTCACCTTCCGCTTCCAGGGCCTCGAAAACCGCCTCACCGGCGTCGAGGAGGCGCATGTGATCAAGGGCATCCTCGCCGACCGGGTCCGGTCGGCCTGAAGCGCTGGCTTGCCGTTTGCATTTGGGTGTGTTACACGCTTGCTCATGAGTAACACACTCACCATCCGCCTGCCGGACGAACTGAGCGAATGGCTGGAGGAGCAATCCCGCGTGACGGGTCTGCCGAAGGGAAGGATCGTCAAGGAACAGCTCGAACGCCTGAGGCATGCCCAAGCGATCCAGCCCTTTCTGGAACTCGCAGGTCGGGTGGATGGAACGCCGGATCTCAGCGAAAAGAAGGGCTTCTCGAAGTGAAGGCGATCGCCGACACGGGTTTCCTCGTGGCCTTCGCCAACCGTCGGGACCGCCACTTTTCCTGGGCCTGCTCGCTCGCCATGCAGGTCCATGAGCCGATGCTGACCTGTGAGGCGGTCCTGGCCGAGAGTGCGTTCCATCTCGGCGACAGTGGGCTGGTTCTCGCCATGCTCGAAAAGGGCTTGGTGCGGGTGGCTTTCGATGTGGAGAGCCACCGGGCGGAACTGGACAAGCTGGCGCGTCGCTATGCGGACCGGCAGCCGGATCTCGCCGACCTGTGCCTGATCCGCATGAGCGAGCTCCACCGGGATCATCCCGTCATCACCGTCGATGGCGACTTCCGGATCTACCGCCGCAACCGGCGCGAAGTCATTCCGGTGCTGATGCCCTCCGGCTGACCATCGAGGAACCTGCCATGAAGCGAATCTTGTTCTTGTTGCCCGGGGTCTTGCCGCTTGTCGGCGCGACCGGCGATGTCGGCCGGGTCCGCTTCAATCAGGACATTCGGCCCATCCTCTCGGACCGCTGCTTCGCCTGCCACGGACCCGACGAGGCGGCTGTCGAGGCCGGTCTCCGCCTTGATCTGGAGGAGCGGGCCAAAGCCGACCTCGGCGGCTATCGGGCGATCGTGCCGGGACGACCGGAGGAGAGTGAGTTGATTCGCAGGATCGAAAGCGAGGACCCGGGTGAAGTCATGCCGCCTCCCGAGGCTCACCTTGCTCTTACCGCGGAGGAGAAATCGGTGCTGAGGCGCTGGATCGAACAGGGAGCGGAGTGGCAGGGGCATTGGTCGTTCCAGCCGCTCGAGCCTCCGGCGGTGCCCGCGAGGGAAGGGTGGGGGAGCAACCCGATCGACGCCTTCGTGCTGCAACGCCTGCGCGAGGAAAAACTCGAACCCGCGCCCGCCGCCGAGCCGGTCGCCTGGCTGCGCCGCGTCACCCAGGACCTCGCCGGCCTGCCGCCGACGCCGGCGCAGATCGATGCCTTCACCGCCGACTCTTCCGCCGGGGCGCGGGCCGCGGTCGTCGATCGCCTGTTGGAAAGCGACGATTTCGCCGAGCGCATGACCGCGGTCTGGCTCGACAACGCCCGCTACGCCGACAGCAACGGCTTCCAGTTCGACAACGAACGCACGATGTGGCCGTGGCGCGACTGGGTGATCGAAGCCTTCCGCGCCAACATGCCCTTCGACCGCTTCGTCACCGAGCAACTCGCCGGTGATCTGTTGGAAGAACCGACCCGCGAACAGCTCATCGCCACCGGCTTCCTGCGCAACCACGGCTACTCGATCGAGGGCGGCATCATCGACGAGGAATACCGGGTGATGTACGCCAATGACAAGACGGCCACCTTCGGCACGCTGTTCCTCGGCCTCACGCTCGACTGCGCCCGCTGCCACGACCACAAGTACGACCCGGTCAGCATCGAGGAATACTACTCGATCTACGCCTTCTTCAACACCAGCGCCGAGAAGGGCGCGCCGGGCGAGGACGGCCGCAAGCTGAAGGCCGCGCCGCCCTTCCTCGAACTGGAGGCCGGGGGCGGCCCGGTGCGGGCGATGATCATGAAGGAGCAGCCGCGCGAAACCTTCGTGCTCGGGCAGGGCCAGTTCGACCAGCCCGGCGACAAGGTCAGTCCGCGCACGCCGGAAGTTCTGCCGCCCTTCGACGGCCACCGGCCCGACCGCCTCGGCCTCGCCGAGTGGCTCACCGCCGACGCGAATCCGCTCTTCGCGCGGGTCACCGTCAACCGCCTGTGGCAGCACTTCTTCGGCCGGGGTCTGGTGAAGACAGTCGACAACTTCGGCGTCCAGGGCGAGCTGCCGACCCATCCCGAACTGCTCGACTGGCTGGCGTTCGAGTTCCGTGAAAGCGGCTGGGACCTGCGGCATGTGATCCGTCTCATCGTGCTCTCGGACACCTACGGCCAGTCGGCGGATTTCCGCGACGATGTCGATGATCCGGAGAACCGCCTGCTCGCGCGGGGTCCGAGCTTCCGCTTGTCGGGGGAAATGATCCGCGACCAGGCGCTCGCCGCCAGCGGCCTGCTGGTGAGAAAGGTCGGCGGCCCGAGCGTGAAACCCTACCAGCCCGACGGGGTGTGGGAGGATCTGAATGCGCCCCCCTCCCACGCCGAGGAATACCTGCAGGGCACCGGCGACGACCTCTATCGCAAGAGTCTCTACACCTACTGGCGCCGCGCCGCGCCGCATCCGGCGATGCTCGCCTTCGACGCGCCGAGTCGCGACGTCTGCACCGTTGAGCGCGCCACCACCAACACCCCGCTGCAGGCGCTCGTCACCCTGCACGGCCCGACCTATCTCGAGGCCGCCCGCAAGCTCGCGGAGACCGGGCTCGGTGCCCCGGCCCCGATCGATTTCGCCTTCCGCCGCGTGCTTTCCCGCTATCCGACCGATCGCGAGCGCGGCATCCTTGCGGAGCTGCACGGCGAGCGGCTCGATCATCATCGGCGGCATCCGGCGGCCACGGATCGCCTGTTAGGCATCGGCGAAAGTCCGGTGGCCACCGGCCTCGACCGCGCCGAACTCGCGGCGCTGACCGACGTCTGCCACGCGATTTTCAACCTCAGCGAAACCGTGACCCGCCAGTGACCATGGATCCGATCCTGCTGAACATGACCCGCCGCCGCGCGTTGCAGACCGTGGGCGGCGGGCTCGGCTCGATGGCGCTCGGCAGCCTGTTCGCCGAGGAAACCGGCGTGCCGCTCGGCGCGGATCACCGTCCGAAGGCGAAACGCGTGATCTACCTGTTCCAGTCCGGCGGGCCGTCCCAGACCGACCTCTTCGACCACAAGCCGGCACTCGCGAAGTTCCATGGTCAGGACATTTTCTCGAAGGTCGAGCAGTCCGGACGCCTCACCGGATTCACCGACGGCCACAAGGTCCACCCGATCATCAACACCCGCTACGCCTTCAAGCGGCACGGCGAGTGTGGGTCGTCGGTCAGCGAGCTGCTGCCGCACCTCGGGGCCATCAGCGACGAGCTGTGCACCATCCGCTCGGTCAGCACCAAGCCGGTCAACCACGACCCGGCGCTGACTTTCATGCAGACCGGCCACAACCTGCCGGGTCGCCCGAGCATGGGTTCGTGGCTGAGCTACGGGCTCGGGTCGATGAACCGCAACCTGCCCGACTTCGTCGTCCTCGTCTCGAAGGGCGACCTCCCGAACATGCAGCCGCTCAACGCCCGGCTGTGGGGCAACGGGTTCCTTCCCGGCAAGCACCAGGGCGTGCGGCTGCGCTCCGGCAGCGAGCCGGTGCTTTATCTGAAAGACCCGACCGGCAAGAGCCTTGCCGAACGCCGCCGGATGCTCGATGCGATCCACCAGCTCAACGAGCAGGAGCTCGCCCGCAGCGGCAACCCGGAGATCGCCACGCGGATCAGCCAGTATGAAATGGCCTTCCGCATGCAGAGTTCCATCCCCGAGCTGGCCGACCTCGCGGACGAGCCCGAGTCGACCTTCAGGCTCTACGGCGAGGACGCGCGCACGCCCGGCACCTACGCCTTCAACTGCCTGATGGCCCGCCGGCTCGCCGAGCGCGACGTCCGTTTCATCCAGCTCTACCACTCGGGCTGGGACCACCATTTCAACCTGCCCGACCACCTGCCGAAGCGCTGCCGCGAGACCGACCAGGCCAGCGCCGCGCTCATTCTCGACCTGAAACAACGCGGGCTGCTGGAGGACACCGTCGTCATCTGGGGTGGCGAATTCGGTCGCACCGCCTTCAGCCAGAGCGGCAAGGTCGCCGAGTCCTACGGCCGCGACCACCACGCGGCCTGCTTCACCAAGCTCGTCGCCGGCGGCGGCTTCAAGGCGGGGCTGAATTACGGCGAAACCGACGACTTCTCCTATCAGGTCGTGCGCGACGAGGTGCCGGTTCACGACCTGCACGCGACCGTGCTGCACCAGCTCGGCATCGACCACGAGAAGCTGACGTATCTGTTCCAGGGGCGGCGCTACCGCCTGACGGACGTCGAAGGCCGGGTCGTCCGCGATCTGCTCGCGTGAAGGGCGAGGCTCCGCTTCAAGATTGTGCCGTCGAGGCACCGCGGATAGGTCTTGGGCGTGCCTCCCGACGAACTGCCCAAGGCCTTGTGGATCCTGCTCGGAGCGAATACCGGCCTCCTGCTGGTGCTCTGGCTCGGCCAGCTCGTGCAGGGCGCCCGTCTGCGCCGGATCGAGCGGCGGCTTGCGCCGACACCGCCTTCCGACCTGCAGCGGATCAAGTCCGAGAGCAGGGAAGGCAAGCGCCTGTTCGAGAACTGGCTCGATGAGGATCCCTCCCGCCGCGAGCTTCCGAAGAAGGAGCAGTTCGCCGGATTCCGGAAATGGCGGGCCGAGCAGGGGATGAACTGGGACCCGGAACGGCCGGGGGATTGAGATTCGGTCGCGATAACGGGCCCCTCACAACCGCGCATCATTTTTCAGAAATCCAGCGGTTTTTCCGGTTGCCAGTCGGGGAACGGTTTGCAACATCGGCGCGCCCCGCCGGGAGACCTTGTCCGGCAAGGCGCCGAGATCGCTTGTGAAAAATTTCACAAGCTCATGTTTTTCCCCGCCGCAGAGCATTCCGTCGTTGACCATGGCCAACTTCTTCCCGCGCTGGACCAATCTCCTGCCCTTCAAGATCGGAATCTGCGTGATCGCCCTCGGCGCGGGAGTCGTGGCGGCCTTCACCTACTACGCGACGCCCAAGACGCAGGCGGTCGGCTACCAGCCGTCCCAGCCGATTCCGTTCTCGCACCGGATCCACGTCGAGCAGGTCGGGCTCGACTGCCGCTACTGCCATTCGTTCGTCGATGTCTCGGGCCACTCGAACGTGCCGACCTCGAACACCTGCTGGAACTGCCACCAGCACGTGCAGAAGGAGAGCCCGAAGCTGCAGCCGCTGCGCGACCGCTTCGATCCCGAGCATCCGGACTTCGGCAAGCCGGTCGAGTGGGTGCGGATCCACAAGGTGCCGGACTACGCCTACTTCAACCACGCCGCCCACGTGAACCGCGGCATTTCCTGCCAGAGCTGCCACGGCCGGGTCGACCAGATGGAGGTCGTCTACCAGGCGGAGAACCTGTCGATGGGCTGGTGCCTCGAGTGCCACCGCGCGCCGGAGAAGCACCTGCGGCCGATGGAGGAGGTCTACAATCTCGAATACGATCCGGAGAAATACATCGCGGCGAACCCGCATCTCGGGGTCGAGACGACCGAAGAACTGGGCCTCAAGCTCAAGGAATTGTGGCAGGTCCAGCCCCGCGAGTCCTGCGCCACCTGCCACCACTGATTTTTCTCCCTTTCGCCGACCCATGAGCAAACGCATCTGGCATCACCCCGAAGCGCCGACCGACGAAACCACCGTCGCCTGGCGCAGCACGGGTCAGCTCGAGAACACCGCTGAATTCCGCGAGTGGCTGGAGCGCGAGTTTCCCCGCGGCGCCGCGGAAATGGCGAACGAGGAGGAGGCGGAGACCTCCCGCCGGAGCTTCCTTAAGCTGATGGGCGCCTCGACCGCGCTGGCCGGCTTCGGCATGGCCGCCTGCCGCCGTCCCGAGGCCCACATCCTGCCCTACGCGCAGGCTCCCGAGTGGGTCATCCCCGGCAAGGCGACCTACTACGCCAGCAGTTTCCCGCGCATGGGTGGCGCCACGCCGCTGGTGGTGACCTCCTTCGAGGGTCGTCCGACCAAGCTCGCGCCGAACACGCTGCACCCCGACAACGCTGGTACCGATGCCTTCGCCCAGGCCTCGGTGCTCGATCTCTACTCGCCCTATCGCTCGACCCGGGTGCTGAAGAACGGCCAACCCTCGTCGCGCAAGGATTTCGAGGCGGCCTTCGCGGCGATCGCCAAGGACAAGGAGGCGAAGATCGGCGTCCTGTTCGGCCGCGACGATTCGCCGACCCGCGCCCGCCTGCGCAAGGAACTCGCCGCGAAGTTTCCCAACGCGAGATTCTACGGCTACGAGGCGCTCGAAGGCGAGGCCCACAGGGCCGCCGGCGACGGCAACCGCTACGTCGCCGATTTCTCCAAGGCCGACCGCATCGTTTCGCTCGACTGCGATTTCGCCGAGCTCGATCCGGTCGGGCCGGTCACGCCGTTCTTCGATCGCCGCAAGCCGGAGGGCAGGGGCTACGACCAGAAGCCGTCGAAGGACGGTCTGAACCGCCTCTACTCGGTGGAGAGCGGCTTTTCGCTGACCGGCGGGATGGCCGACCACCGCCTGCGGATCAAGCCGAGCCAGTTGCTGCAGGTCGCCGCCCGGATCGCCAAGGGTCTCGGTGCCGACGCCCCGGCCGGTGGCGTTCCGGAATCCGACCAGCGCCTGAGCGACTGGATCGATCCGATGGTAGAGGATCTCAAGGAGCACGGCGGTCGCTCGATCGTGGTCGCCGGTTCCCGCGCGCCCGAGGTCGTCCACCACTTCGTCGCCGCGATCAACGCCAAGCTCGGCAACGTCGGCGAGGGCAAGCCGCTGCGCTTCGTCGCGACCGGCAACGCCGGCCTCGGCGACATCGAGGCGCTCACCGCCGACCTGAAATCGGGCGCCGTCCAGCACCTGCTGCTCTTCACCCCGTCCAACCCCGTTTTCGACGCGCCGGCCGACCTCAAGTTCGGCGAGGCGCTGGCCAAGGTCGTGACGAGCATCCATTTCGGCCTGCGCACCGACGCCACCGCCCATGCGGCGACCTGGCACGTGCCGGCCAGCCACTATCTCGAAAGCTGGTCGGACAGCCGCACCGCGAACGGCGTCCACACCGTGGTCCAGCCGCTCATCCTGCCGCTCTATCCCGACTGCGCGAGCGAGCTGGAAGTGCTCGCCGCCCTGCTTTCCGAGGAGGGGACGCTGATGACCGGGGAAGGGGAGGAAGGCGCGGCCTCGCCGGCCCACGCGGAAATCCGCAAGACCTTCCAAGGCATTGCCGGCGAGAAGGAGGAGGATTGGAAGAAGTTCCTCCGCGACGGCTTCTACGCCGACTCGAAATACGAGGACGCCGAGATCGAACTCGACTCCGACCGCGCCCTCGAACTCGCGAATGCCGCGCCCGTCCCGAAGGACGGCGGGCTGGAGGTCGTTTTCGCCACCGATGGTTCGATCTACGACGGCCGCTGGATCGACAACGGCTGGCTGCAGGAGGCGCCCGACCCGATTTCGAAGGTGTCGTGGGACAATGTCGCGCTGATCGCGCCGAAGACCGCGAAGGAACTGGGCCTCTACGACAAGATCGTGAAGCTCGAGACCCCGACCGCCGCGGTGCCGCCCGACAAGGAAGGCTCGAAGCGCTCCGGGCAGCTCATCAGCATCAAGGTGAACGGCGTCGAGGTCGAGGTGCCGGTCCAGATCGGCTTCGGCCAGGCCGAGGACACGATCATCGTCAGCCTCGGCTACGGCCAGGGTTTCAATGCCGACGACGAACTCGGTCGCGGCCCGCTCAACGAGAACCACGTCGGACTCGTCGGCGTGAACTCCGGCTTCAACGTCTATCCACTGCGCACCACCGCCGCCGGATACTTCGCCGCGCTGGACGGGGCGCCGGTGACGACCGGCCGACGCTACTCGATCGCCGCGGTCCAGGAGCACCATTCGATGTATGGCCGCGCTTTGGCCCGGGAGGTTTCGACCCTCGAAGACAAGAAGAAGGGCGATTTCGAGCACCAGCTCGCCAGCGTGAAGAAGCACGGCATGGATTCCCACGTCCCGCCGAACATCTCGCTCTACAAGGCCGAGCTTCCCACGGATCCGCTCCACCAGTGGGGCATGGCGATCGACCTCAGCTCCTGCACCGGCTGCAACGCCTGCCTCGTCGCCTGTCAGGCCGAGAACAACATCCCGATCGTCGGCAAGGAACAGCTCGCGATGGGCCGCGAGATGCACTGGATCCGCATGGACCGCTACTTCGCCGTCCAGCCGCTCAAGGACAAGGACGGCAACTACGTCGAGGAGAACGGCGAGAAGGTCTACGACGAGGAGAACATCGAGCTGATCCCGCAGCCCGTCGCCTGTGTCCAGTGCGAGTCGGCCCCGTGCGAGACCGTCTGCCCGGTGAACGCCACGGTCCACACCGAGGACGGCCTCAACGCGATGGCCTACAACCGCTGCATCGGCACCCGCTACTGCGCGAACAACTGCCCCTACAAGGCCCGCCGCTTCAATTTCTTCGACTACAACAAGCGCAACCCGCTGATCCCCGCGAACCTGTATCGCGGTCCGCTAGGCGAGAAGCAGGTCGGCACCGCCGCCCACCTCCAGCGCAACCCGAACGTCTCGGTCCGCATGCGCGGCGTGATGGAGAAATGCACCTACTGCGTGCAGCGTCTCAAGGACTCGACGATCCGCCAGAAGCGCCGTCAGAAGGAGAAATCGCTCGCCACCGGCGACTCGGCGGAAACCAGGATCGGCACGCCGGAGCTGCGGATCCCGGTCGATTCGGTGAAGGTCGCCTGCCAGGAAGCCTGCCCGTCGGACTGCATCACCTTCGGCAACCTGCTCGACGAGAAGGACAGCCGCATGGTCCGGGCCAAGCACGTCGAACGGAACTACGACCTCCTCAACTACATCGGCACCCGCCCGCGCACCAGCTACCTGGCCCGGGTGAAGAATCCGAACGGAAGGATGCCGAACGCCGCGAGCATCGGCAAAGCCACCATTCACATGCACTATGCCGCGGAGCGGCAGACATTAAGTTAATTAGGATTATTGAGTTAATTAAGGACCCGTGAAGCGAGCTGGCCGGATTACCCCAATTTCCTAATCACCCAATTTTCCAATTTCACATCCGAAGGATGATCACTGAAACCAAACCGACCCGCGAGGGACCGAAGCTTCCGGTCCTCAAGCGCGAGAAGTTGATCCTCAACGACCGGTCCTACCACTGGATCACCGAGCGGATCTGCGGCGTGTTGGAAAACCGCCAGCCCTTCCTGTGGTGGCTGCTGTTCATCCCGAGCTCGATCATCGCCGCGGTCGGCGTCGGATTCGGCCTGTTCCACCTGGTATCGACCGGTGTCGGTGTCTGGGGAAACACCAACCGCGTGATGTGGGGTTGGCCGATCGTCAACTTCGTCTTCTGGATCGGCATCGGCCACGCCGGGACACTGATCTCGGCCATCCTCTTCCTCACCCGCCAGAACTGGCGGACCTCGATCAACCGCGCCGCCGAGGCCATGACGATCTTCGCCGTGATGTGCGCGGGCATTTTCCCCGCCTTCCACGTCGGCCGCGTGTGGATGGCCTGGTTCCTCGCCCCCATCCCCAACGCCAACGCGATCTGGCAGAACTTCAAGTCGCCGCTGCTGTGGGACGTGTTCGCCGTCTCGACCTACTTCACCATCTCGCTGATCTTCTGGTATCTCGGCATGGTCCCGGACCTCGCGACCATCCGCGACCGCTGCAAGCCGGGCCTGCGCAAGCTGCTCTACGGGCTCTTCTCGCTCGGCTGGCGCGGCGGCAACCGCCAGTGGAGCCACTACGAGATGGCCTACCTGCTGCTCGCCGCCCTCTCGACGCCGCTGGTGCTCTCGGTGCACTCGGTCGTCTCCTTCGACTTCGCCACCTCGGTCGTGCCCGGCTGGCACACCACCATCTTCCCGCCGTACTTCGTCGCCGGCGCCATCTTCGGCGGCTTCGCGATGGTGCTCACCATCATGGTTCCGGCCCGCTTCATCTACGGGCTGCAGGACCTGATCACGATGAAGCACATCGACAACATGGCGAAGATCATCCTGCTGACGGGCACGATCGTCGGCTACGCCTACCTGATGGAGCTCTTCGTCGCCTTCTACTCCGGCGCGAAATACGAGATGGAGGCATTCAAGTACCGCATCACCGGTCCCTACAACTGGGCCTACTTCTGCATGATGTTCTGCAACGTCATCTCGCCGCAGGTCTTCTGGTTCAAGTGGTGCCGCGAGAACCTGTGGGTCGTGATGGCCGTGGCGATGTGCGTGAACATCGGCATGTGGTTCGAGCGCTTCGTCATCATCGTCACCACGCTGGCCCGCATGTGGCTGCCGGGTGACTGGAAGTACTACTCCGCCAGCGGCCAGGACATGCTTCTCTTCATCGGCACGATCGGGATGTTCCTCACCCTGTTCCTTCTCTTCCTGCGATTCCTGCCCTGCATCAACATCGCCGAGGTGAAGTGGACGCTGCCGGAGTCCGACCCGCACCACGACGACCACGAGGAGCACCCGGACGAAGGCGTCGATCCCGAGGCCGCCTACCAGCAGGAACTCCACTCACCCGCCGCCAGGGAGGCCACGGCATGAGGGTCTTGGAACTTGGAACTTTTCACTTGGAACTTCTGACGTGAGCACCACCCGCAAACGAGTCTACGGCTACCTCGCCGAGTTCAAGAGCGCCTCCGCCCTCTACAAGGCCGCGGAAAAGGTGCGCGACGCCGGCTTCCGCAAGTGGGACTGCCATTCGCCGTATCCGATCCACGGTCTCGACGGCGCCATGGGCATCAAGCGCTCGATCCTTCCTTGGTTCGTGTTCTTCGGCGGAGCCACCGGTCTCGCCACCGGCTTCCTGCTGGCCTTCATCACCCAGGTGAAGATCTACCCGACCGTCGTCCAGGCCAAGCCGACCAACATCTTCACCGTGCCGGCCTTCTTCCCGCCGATGTTCGAGCTGACGATCCTTTTCTCCGGCTTCACCGTGCTCTTCGGCCTGCTCGCGCTGATCAAGCTGCCGCGACTCAACCACCCGCTCTTCTCCAGCCGCCAGTGCCACCGCGCCACCTACGACGCCTTCTTCATCGCCATCCAGGCCCGCGATCCGAAGTGCAACCCCGACGGCACCCGCTCGCTCCTTGAGGAGATCGGCGGCTCGAACATCGAACTCGTCGAGGAGGAGGACTGACCGCCACGCCGAAGTTCCAAGTGAAAAGGGCCAAGTTCCAACACCCGCCACGCTTCCGCTCCCCGATTTCCCAATCTCCCGATTTCCCAATCTCTCCGTCGAAGACACCGTGAAATACTTCTTCCTCGCCTACGCGATCATCGCCGCCCTGGTTATCGGGCTGCTGCCGATGCGCGGTGAAAAGCGCGCCGAGACGCCGTTGCGCATCTTCCCCGACATGGACGACCAGGACAAACTCAAGGCGCAGAAGCCCGACGAGTTCTTCGCCGACGGCGCCGGCGGGCGTCATCCGGTCGACGGCACCCGGCCGCTCGGCTTCCTCCCGGACGGCGAGGACGAACTCGGCGGAGTGCCCGAGTACGAGTTCGGCGGCGGCACCGGCTACTACGCGACCGGTGGCATCGAGGGTTACTATTCGAACGGCATGCCCGAGGAAGTCGGGCTCGACGAGGGCAACGTGGTGCCCTTCCTCCGCCGCGGGCAGGAGGTCTACAACATCAACTGCATGCCCTGCCACGGGAAGTCGGGCGACGGCCTCGGGGTCGCCGCCAGCTACGGCGTGCCCGGTGTCGCGAACCTGACGCTCGATAACTTCAGGCAGCCCGCCTATCCGGACGGCCGGATGTTCGACGTCATCACCAACGGCAAGGGCAACATGGGCGCCTACAAGCACAACATCCCGCTGCGCGACCGCTGGGCCGTGGTGGCCTACGTCCGCGCGCTTCAGACCGCCCGCAAGGCGCCGCTTTCCGATCCCTCGATCAAGGCCGCCTTCGAAACCCAGCAACAGGAGCAGGCCGCCCGCTGAACCCTCATCCCGTCATGGCATCCCATTTCGTCACCTCCGCAGACATCCCCGCCGACGGCGAGCGGCTGCAGAACGCCACGGCCTCGAAGGTCAAGATGGTCTCCGGCGGCCTCTGCGCGCTGCTTTCGCTGGTCAGCGTGGTGCTGCTGTTCTTCGCGCCGGAGCAGGTCCGCGCGCCCTTCGCCTACTCCTGGCTGTTCGCCTTCTTCTTCTTCTTCACCCTCGCCATCGGCGGGATCTTCTGGACGCTGCTTCACAACGTCTCGAACTCGGGGTGGGGGACCTCCGTCCGGCGCGTGATGGAGAATCTCGGCTCGGTGTATCCGTGGCTCTTCATCTTCGCCATCCCGCTGCTCTGCCCGGCGGTCCAGCAGTACCTCTACGAGTGGATGACGACCCACCGCGAGGGTCTCTCGCAGGAGGGCGTGGGGCTTTTCGACGGCTTCATGTTCGGTTTCTACGGGTCGGACTCGCTCAAGGCCTGGTTTTACGAGCACCACCACGCGCTGCTGGAATACAAGGCCTGGTACATGAACCTCTTCGCCTGGTATGTGCGGATGATCTTCTACTTCGTCGCGATGAGCCTCGTCATCCGCGGCCTGCGCAACCTGTCGGTCGCCCAGGACACCGATCCGAAGCCGGGCACCAAGCGCCTGTTCCAGGCCCGCTTCCACTCGACCTACACGCTCATCCTCTTCGCCATCACCATCACCTTCGCCGCCTTCGACCTGCTGATGGGTCTCGACTTCAAGTGGTTCTCCACCATGTGGGGCGTCTATCTCTTCGCCGGGTCGGCGTTGAACTCGATGGCGGTCATCATCATCACCGTCACCCTGCTCCAGCAGGCCGGCTACATGAAGAAGGTCGTCACGCCCGAGCACTTCCATCTCAAGGGCAAGCTGATGCTGGCCTTCACCATCTTCTGGGCCTACATCGCCTTCTCCCAGTTCTTCCTGATCTGGTATGCCAACATCACCGAGGAAACGAGCTACTTCCTGATCCGCAACACCGGCGGCTGGAACATCGCGAACATCTTCCTCGTCTTCGGCCACTTCGTGGTGCCCTTCGTCATCCTGCTCCAGGCCTGGCTGAAGAAGAATCCGAAGCTCCTCAGCCTGATGGCGGTCTACACGCTGATCATGCACGTGCTCGACCACTACCTGATCGTGCTTCCCGAGCGTTCGGTGAGCCTGATGAACATCCTTCCCGAGCACTTCGGCCACGTCACGACCGCCGTGCCCGGAGCCTTCTGGGGCGACATCCTCGCGTTCGTCACGATCGGCTCCGGTTTCGTCTTCTTCTTCCTGCGCGCCCTCGGCCGCAACAATCTCTATCCCAACCGCGACCCGCGCCTTCTCGAGTCGGCCAACGTCTCGAACTAGTTCCGCTTCCACCCGATGTCTCCTTCCCGCGACAACCCGCTCGTCCGTTTCTCCGCCTTCTGGTGGGGGATCGGCGTGATCCTGCTGTTCTTCGTGATCCTGCTCGTCACCCGCGCGATCGTCGGGGGCGGCGAGGCGAAGGATCCGCTCGAGGAGGCCGCCCGCAAGACCCGGCTCAAGACGCTCGCCCAGATCGAGGCCGCCCAGGAGGCGAACCTCGAAGCCAGGGTCGTCGAGGAGGGCGAGACGGTCCAACTCAGCCCCGAGGGCGTGTTCGGACACGTTGCAAAGCAACTCCTGGCCGCCGAACCGACCAAGGTGGACGATCCGGCCCAGGTCATCCCCGGCTCCGCCGCCGCCGAGGCGCTGGCTGCCGCCGGAGGCGAGGCCGATACCGGTGCGGTCGACGCCCTCACCCCCGCCGCCAGCACCTAGCCCGACGCCGCGGTGATCGAGACGGGCACGCAGCAGTACATGGTCTGCATGGCCTGCCACGGCATGAATGGTGAAGGCGTGGCCAATGTCGGTCCGCCCCTGGCCAATTCCGAGTGGGTCACCGGTCCCGTTTCGAACCTGATCCGCATCCAGTTCCGCGGCCTGCAGGGGCCGATCACCGTGGCCGGCACCGAATACAACTTCGCCGCGCCGATGGCTCCGATGGGGGCGGCCCAGAGCAACGAGGACGTCGCCGCGGTGCTCACCTACGTCCGCAATTCCTTCGGCAACTCGGCGCCGCCGGTCCTGCCCGAGCAGGTTGAGATGCTGCGCTCGGAGATCGGCCAGCCGCCGCTCACCCAGGACGACCTCATCCCCGCGACCCCCGGTTCCTGATCCATCATGTCCGCGCCTTCCGACAGCTTTTCCGATGTCCGGCTCCGCAGCGAGATCGACCGCTCGCTGCGCCACCCGGTGATGTTCTTCTTCACCAGCGGCGCCGCCTGGCTGGCCGTCGCCATCCTGCTCGGGATCATCTCCTCCGCCAAGGTCCACAGTCCGGGATTCCTCGACAGTTGTCCGTGGATGACCTACGGCCGGGTCTTCCCCGCCCACGAGACCGCGCTGATCTACGGCTGGGGCTGCCAGGCGGCCTTCGGCATGATCATCTGGCTCATGTCCCGCCTCTCCCGCCAGCCCTGCCGCAACGCCGGCACCATCCTGATGGCCGGCCACGTCTGGAACTTCGCGCTCTCGCTCGGCGTCATCGGCATCCTCGCCGGCGGCGGCACCGGGATGCCGTGGATGGATATGCCGGCCTTCGCGTGGATCCCGCTCCTGCTCGCCTACATCGCCATCACCATCTGGTCGATGGTCCAGTTCAAGGTGCGCCCGGAGGGCCACACCTACATCTCCCAGTGGTATCTGATGGCCGCGCTGATCTGGTTCCCGTGGTTCTTCGGTTCGGCCCACCTGCTGGTCCACGGCTTCTCCGGCAGCCCGCTCGGCGCCGCCGGCGTCAACGCATGGTTCCACTCGGCGATGCTGCTGCTGTTCTTCGCGCCGGTCGGCATCGGTATGGCCTACTACCTCATCCCCAAGGTCACCGGACGTCCGGTCTACAACTACGCCCTGTCGCTGATCGGCTTCTGGAGCCTCGCGATCATCGTGCCGTGGGCGGGCATGCAGAAGCTCACCGGCACGCCGATCCCGAACTTCCTTCCGTATCTCGGCGCCTTCGCGGCGATCCTCTTTGCGATCCCGGCCGCCGTCGCCGGCATCAACCTGCTCAAGACCGCCGCCTCGGACACCGAGACGGTCAACCTCAGCCCGACCCTGCGCTTCACGGTCTGGGGCCTGGTCTTCCTGCTCTGCCTCGGCGCCGCCAGCCTGGTGCTCAACAGCCCGGGCGTCATGAAGGTCACCCAGTTCACCATCGCCGGCTACGGCTACGACATGCTCGGCATCTACGGCTTCTTCAGCTTCATCGCCTTCGGCGCGATCTACTTCATCGTGCCCCGCATCACCCGCCGCGAGTGGCTGTCGCGCCGGCTGATCAAGTGGCACTTCTTCGTTTCCATCTACGCGGTGATGGCGATCGTCGTCGTCACCCTGTTCGGGGCCCTGATGCAGGGCGTGGCGCAGGAAACCACCTACGATTCGCTCTGGTACAACGCCGCTTCCACGGTCTTTCCCTACGCGGTGCTCACCACCATCGCCTGGTGCTTCCTGCTGATTTCGAACTTCTTCTTCTTCTGCCATCTCACGCTGATGTGGCTGCGGCTCGGCCGGCGCAGCTCGCACCCGACCCTGCTGGTCCACGGTCATCCCGACAGTCCCCACGGGCCCGAGGGCGACATCGACAACACCGGAACCGCCTCCGCCCACTGACCGGGAAACATTCCTCATTCGTGCTTCGGCATTAGTCATTCGCCTACCATGTCCTTCCGCCTCTTCGCCATCGGTCTCACCGCCAGCTTCGGCCTCGCCTGGCTGTCGGTGGTGGTCGTTCCGTTCTTCAAGCTCCACACGCCGACTCCGGTGAGGTTCCAGGAGGGAATCGACGAGCAGGAGGGCATCTACTTTCCCAAGCGCGCCGGCCGGGTGGTCAACGGGGCCGCCGTCTACGCCGAGAACGGCTGCTACCAGTGCCACACCCAGGTGATCCGCCCGACCTATGCCGGCATGGATCTCGCGCGTCCGGATGTCGGCGGCTTGTCGCCGAAGGTGAACCCGGAGGGGATCGACAGCCGCCGGGAGTCGAACGTGTTCGACTACAGCGGACTGGACTTCGCGATGATCGGCAGCACCCGGATCGGTCCCGACCTGATGAACCTCGTTCCGCGCGTCGAGGCGCGGATCCGCGAGCAGGCCAAGGCGGACGAAGAAGGGGATCTTGCGGATGGCGAGGTCGCCGGGCGCGCCCGCGACTACCTCTACAAGCACCTCTACGATCCACGGCTCTTTCCGCAGCTCATCGGCTGGTCGTCCTGCCCGTCGATGAAGTTCCTGTTCGAGAAACGCGAGATCAAGGGCCAGCCTTCGAACGACGCGCTGGACGTGCCCGTCAAGGACGGCTGGGAGGTCGTTCCCGGCGACCGCGCCGATGCGTTGGTCAGCTACCTGCTCTCGCTCGAGCACGACGATCCGGTGCCCGCCACCATGGACTACGCCCCGCCCGCTCCGGCCGGCGATTCCCAAGGCTGAACCCCTTTTTCGAGACCTGATGCAAGAATCCCACAAGCCCGACCTCGAGGAGTCGCTCAACGTCACCGAGTCCCACGACCGCATGCTTCGCGAAGCCGCGGCCGTGGCGCGCGAGAAGCACGTCGACGAAGGCGGCCGCGAGCCCGTGTCGCTGTGGATCTTCGGCTCCTGCGCGCTGGTGTTCATCTTCGCCGGCCTCGCGCTGGGGAACATCGGCTCGCTGGGCTCGCTTTTCGACTACGACCAGACCGTCAAGCCGGGATACGTCCGTCTCGACCTCGGGGGCGAGGGCGACGCCGGGCCGCCGCCCGCCGAGGCGCTCAAGGTCTACGCCAAGAAGGGTGCGAAGATCTACAGCAAGTGCCAGGGCTGCCACGGTGCCGACGGCAAGGGCGGGGGAGCCTATCCCTCGCTGGTCGGCAGCGAGTGGGTCCTCGGGGACACCCAGCGCTTCGCGATGATCATCCTCAACGGCCTCAGCGGCCCCAGCAGCACCGGCAAATCCTACGGCGTGATGCCGGCGCAGAAGGCCGGCATGACCGCCGCCGACCTCGCCGCCGTGATGACCTACGTCCGCAATTCCTTCGGCAATGACGCCGGTGACGTGGTGACCGTGGAGATGGCCGAGCACGCCCTGAGCCTCTCCGGGGAGCGTCCGGACCCGGCCGCGCCCGTCACCGCCGAGGAACTGGAATCGAAGTATCTCGCCCCGCTCGAAGGGGAACCGCTCGAACCGTCGACGATGATCGACCCGGTCTCGTTGCAACCCGTCGAAGACCCGGCCGGTTGATCCTCCGGCCCATCCGCCCAGCCACCATCAACGCAATCGAAGAACGCGCTTCCTGAATCCGCATATTTTGCTTTTCAAAAGGCCTTTCCTGCGTTCACTCCACCTCTACTTTCGCCCATGAGCGCCACCGCGACCCACGACGACCATCACCACGATCATCACGACCCTGGTTTCGTGCGGAAATACATTTTCTCGACGGACCACAAGATGATCGGCCTGCAGTATGGCATTACCGCGGGCCTTTTCCTCCTCTTCGGCTTCTTCCTGATGATCGCGATGCGCTGGAGCATCGCCTACCCGCACGAGCCGCTTCCGGAGTGGATCGCGATGTTCTTCCCCGACGGCTGGGAAGCCCGCTGGCTGCAGGACGGCAAGATGACCGGCCAGGCCTACAACATGTTCGGCGCGATGCACGGCACGATCATGGTCTTCCTCGGGGTCGTTCCGCTCGGCTTCGGAGCCTTCGGCAACTACGTCACCCCGCTGCAGATCGGCGCTCCCGACATGGCCTTCCCGCGGCTCAACATGGCGAGCTACTGGGTCTACCTGGCCGGCGGCCTGATCATGTGCGGCTCGTTCTTCATGGAATCCGGCGCCGCCAAGTCCGGCTGGACGAACTACTCGCCGCTGGCCGGGATCAACGACGCCCAGATCGTCAACCAGTGGCTCGCCGGCCAGACCCAGTGGCTGATCGGCCTGGTCCTTCTGATCACCTCGTCGCTGCTCGGCTCGGTGAACTTCATCACCACCATCATCAACCTCCGCGCCCGGGGGATGACCTGGATGCGGATGCCCTTCTTCGTCTGGGCGATGCTGGTGACCGGCTTCCTCCTGCTGCTCGCCTTCCCGCCGCTCGAGGCCGCGGGGATCATGCAGCTCATGGACCGCGTGGCCGGTTCGTCCTTCTTCATGCCGACCGGGCTCTACACCCAGGCCGAGGGCCTGCTGGAGCTTTCCGTAGGCGGCTCGCCGCTGCTCTTCCAGCACCTTTTCTGGTTCCTCGGCCACCCCGAGGTGTATGTCCTGCTGCTCCCGGCGATCGCCTGCGTGGCGGAAATCATTCCCGCCAACACCCGCAAGCCGCTCTGGGGCTACAAGGCGATGGTCTACGGGGTGCTGGTGCTCGGATTCCTCTCCTTCATCGTCTGGGCCCACCACATGTACATGACCGGCATGGGTCCGCTGGTCTCGACCTTCTTCCAGACCACCACGGTGCTGATCTCGATCCCCTCGGTCATCCTGCTCACCTCGCTGATCATCTCGCTGTGGCAGGGGTCGATCCGCTTCACCCCGGCGATGATCTGGGCGTGCGCGTTCCTGCCGATGTTCGGCATCGGCGGCCTCACCGGCCTGCCGCTGGCCTTCAACCTCGTCGGCCTGCACCTGCACGACACCTACTACGTCATCGGCCACTTCCACTACGTGGTCGCCCCGGGCATCCTTTTCGGCCTCTTCGCCGGGGTGTACCACTGGTTCCCGAAGATCACCGGCCGCTACATGAGCCGCTTCCTCAGCCACCTGCACTTCTGGCCCAGCCTGATCTGCATGAACCTCATCTTCTTCCCGATGCTCACCCAGGGCATGGCCGGCTTCCACCGCCGCTGGTACAACGGCGGTGACGCCTACCTCGCCACCGATCCGGAAAGCGCCAACGTCTTCGGCCAGACGGTCGCAGAGCACATCGACCTGAACATCGTGATGTCCTACGGGGCCTGGCTCATGGCGCTGGCACAGGTGCCCTTCCTGATCAATCTCGTCTGGTCGAAGTTCGCCGGCCGCAGGATCGAGAGCGACAACCCGTGGCACGCCACCACCCTCGAGTGGGCGACCCCGACGCCTCCCGGCCACGGCAACTTCACCACCGAACCCGTCGTCTACCGCGGCCCGTACGAGTACAGCCGCCCGGATCACGACGAGGACTACCTGCCGCAATGGACCGCGCCGAAGAAGCCGGCCGACCAGCCGGAGGAAACTCCCGCCGCCCACTGATCACCTCCGCATCACGCCTTTCCCGACATGGAAATCCCCTACGTCGTCAATCCCCGCAAGGACACCGGTCTCTTCAACTCCAAGATCGCGATCTGGCTGTTCCTCGCGTCGGAGGTCATGCTCTTCGGAGGCCTGTTCTCCGGCTACGTCTTCCTGCGCATCGGAGCCGACTACCCGTGGCCCGAGCGCACGCTGCCGGTGCTGCCCGGCCTGATCAACACCTTCATCCTGATCGCCTCGTCGGTGACGGTCGTCTTCGCCTGGGCGTCGCTCAAGATGCGCAAGTGGCGGCAGTTCCAGGTCTTCATGGGCGCGACCGTTCTCTGCGCGCTGGTCTTCATGGGCTTCAAGGCCGTCGAATACGGAGTGAAGTTCAAGCACCAGGCACTGCGGATGAAGGACTTTACGATGGTCGAGGGACACATCAACTACGTGAAGGAGAAGGGCGGTGACGGTCATGACGCGCATGGAGCGGAAGATGCCGATTACCTCCGCGACGCCGATGGCGACAAGATCGAGGCCAACCAGCACGTGTTCGCGGTCGAGAGTGTCAGCTTCAATCTCGCCCGCACCTACCATGAACCCTGGGTGGAGGCGCTGCTTGCCAGCGCCGGGGAAAAGGGCGCCGCGGTGACGCTCGCGGAGACGGTGGATTTCAACGCGCCGGATGCGGAGGAAACCGACGGGGATCTCGTGTTCGAGAAGGGCACCGCGCTCGGCACCGGAGTGCTTGACGAGATCAGTGGCGCCTTCGCCGCGAACTACGCGGAGAACGCGAGTTGGCGGAAGCGCTACCTGCGCACGGCCTGGGACATGAAGTGGGCCGACGTCGAGGAGAACGACCTGCTCGGCGAGGCGGCCTTCGCCGCGGACTACCCGAAGGCGCTCGAGTTCGAAGCCGAGGAAAAGAAGATGGCCTACGTCCGCTGGAAGGCGGCCGAACGGGCGAAGATGGCCCAGGACGTCGGAATCGGCGAGGTCAAGCTGTCCGGCGGAACGGAAGCCGTCACGATCGACGGCAAGACCTATGCCGAGCGCGAGCTGCCGGCGCCGACCGCGGTGACCTTCACCTGCTCGGAGCCGGTGGTGGTGCGTCATCCGGGTCACGACGTGATCACCGACTACAAGGCGGACAACAAGACGATCCAGCTTCGCGACGGAACCACCTTGAACGGCTCCTACAAGCCGAGCCCGATGGATTTCCACTACGTCGATGGCATCGACTTTCAGCACCTGGCGATGGACGCCGAGAACAAGAACCTCGACCCCGAGATCGCGATCGAGAATTCCTGGCTGGTTAAGAACAACCCGCTCGTCGCCGACCTCTGGTCCCTGCACCGCCAGGCCGTCGGCCAGCTCGAGGAAATTCTCGGTCGCAAGGGCAAGGAACCGACCAAGAAGGACCGCTACCGCATGGGCTGGCAGGAGATCGCCTGGTACATGGACCTCATCCACGAGCACAAGGAGAAGGGCGGGGAGGGTCTGCCGGAGGTCGTCCTTCCCGACGATGCCAACGCACCGCCCAAGGTGAGCATGGGTCTCAAGGAGCACTTCATGGGGCCGAACTACGACAAGCGCCGCTTCCCGCACCTCACCATCCCGCGCAGCGAGGTGCTGCTGGAATCGAAGTTCACCCCGAAGTGGAACTCCTATTACGCGATCTATTTCACCATCACCGGTCTCCACGGCCTGCACGTGGTCGGCGGGGCGATCGTGCTGGCCTACTACCTTTTCTGCAGCCGCAAGATGTACCTCGCCAATCCCGAGTGGCTGGCGAACCGCGTCGAGGTCGGCGGCCTGTTCTGGCACTTCGTCGACCTCGTGTGGATCTTCGCCTTCCCTATCTTCTACCTCATGTGAGGCGGCCGGCGCCGCAGTCACGAATCTCGCAGCTCAAACTCCAAAATCTCAGACCCCATGGCCGATAGTCCGGAAGAAGTCAGAAAGTCCCTCAAGCTCTACCTCTTGATCGGTGGCGCCCTGTTCGTCGGCACCGTGCTGACCGTGATGGTGGCGACGGTGCCCGCCCTCGATTTCGGGGGCCACGGCTTCGACACCGCGGACCTCGTCCTCGGCCTGCTGATCGCCACGACCAAGGCCACCCTGGTCGCGGCGATCTTCATGCACCTCAACCACGAGAAGAAGTGGGTCTACTGGCTGTTCGGATTCGGCCTGTTTTTCGGAGCGGCCATGGTCGCCCTCATCTTCCTCGCCAAGGCCGATCCCATCCACTACGACGACTTTTCCACCGGCGGACAACCGACGACCTCGATCACCGCGCCGGCGGCTGAATTTGGAATCTAGAATTTCTGGTCTAGGATTTCCCATCATGTCACTCCGCACCTTTCACATTGTCTTCGTCACGGTCAGCACGCTGCTGTTCGTCTTCCTGGCCGTCTGGGCCTTCGGGTTCGCGCGCGGGTCGGACGCGGTCGTGACCGGGCTCGGCGTGCTGGGAGTGATCGGAACGCTCGGCATGCCCGCCTACGGGGTCTACTTCTACCGCAAGGCCCGGAACATCCTGCTCTGAAAGCCATGAACTCCCTGCTCGCCTGCACCACCTGCGCCAACAACTTCGCCGACGCCACCGGCCCGAACGCGGCCAGTTGGTCGATCATGTTCCTGCTGGTCGTGATCGTGGGCATGCTCGGTGCGATCGGCTTCTTCATGGTGCGCATCGCCCGTCGCGAACATGAGAACCTCGATCCGGAGCTGCGCGACGACGCTCCCGGCGCCTTGACGAATCACTGACCTCCTTTTTCAATGACGTCCCTGAGTCCCTCGAAATTCCTCGGTATCCCTGAGTCCTTCTCGACCCATGGCGGAAGGGTCGACCACCTGATCGACGTGGTGCACTGGCTGATGATCGCGCTGTTCATCGGCTGGACGCTCTTCTTCCTGTTCTGCCTGCTGCGTTTCCGGCAGGGCGCCAATCCGAAGGCTTCCTACCACGGGGTCCGCAACCACGTCTCCTCCCACCTGGAGATCGGGATCGTCATCCTCGAGGCGGTGCTGCTTCTCGGTTTCGCCTTCCCGCTGTGGAAGGAGCGCACGGACACCTGGGAGATCGTGCAGCAGCAGGATCCGGTGCGGGTGCGGGTGATCGGCTACCAGTACGGGTGGACCTACCACTATCCGGGCGAGGACGGGAAATTCGGCCGCATCGACCACCGCCTCAAGACCTCGAACATCGATCCCGGCATCGATCTCGACGATCCCAACGCCCACGACGATTTCATCGCCTCGGTGCTGAAGATTCCCGTCGGCCGTCCGGCGATCCTCAACATCACCTCGAACGACGTGATCCACGGCTACGCGATCGTGCCGATGCGCATCCAGCAGGACGCCATCCCCGGTCGCGAGATCCCGATGTGGTTCACGCCCAACGAGGAGATGGAGACCTCGGTCGTCTGCGCCCAGCTCTGCGGCGAGGGTCACGCCAACATGATGGGCAACATGGAGGTGGTCTCCGCCTCGGCCTACAACGAGTGGGCCAAGCAGCAGTCCGAGTCGATGCTCAAGGCGAACACGCCCGAGAAGGTGGCGCTGCGCTGAGTAGCCGGGAGGTCAACCGGGCTCGGTGACCGGGCTCTCGAGCCCGGCGCGCTTGATCAGCTCCAGCGCGTCGCTGATGTGCTGGTTCACCTTCTGGTCGACGCTTTCCACCGCGGTGCGGATGGCGTTGCGGATGGCCAGGCCGGTGGAGCCGCCGTGGGCGATGATGACGACCCCGTTGACGCCGAGCAGGGGACTGCCGCCGTAGGTCTCGGCGCTCATCTTCTCCTTCAGCTCGACGAAGGCGCCCCTGGCGAGAAGGGCGCCGAGCTTGCGCAGCGGCGAGGCAGTCAGTCCGGCCTTGAGGCTCTTCGAAAGGGTCTTCGCGGTCGCCTCGCAGCTCTTGAGCACCACGTTGCCGACGAAGCCGTCGCAGAGGCAGACGTCGAGCCGGGTGTCGAAAAGGTGGTGTCCCTCGACGTTGCCGATGAACTCGAAGGGGGCGCGGCCGGTGGCGACGAACTCCTTCAGCAGCGCGAAGGTCTGCTTGGTGAAGGCGGTGCCCTTCTCGTCCTCCTCGCCGTTGGACATGAGGCCGACGCGGGGCTTCTCGACGCCGTAGACGCCGCTCGAGAAGGCGGAGCCCATGATCGCGTAGCCGAGCAGGTGAGACGGCTTGGCCTCGGGGTTCGCGCCGGCGTCGAGCAGGTGGCAGGAGCCGTAGTCGTTGGGCAGGCCGGAGGCGATGCCGGCGCGCTCGATGCCGGGAATGAGCCGCAGCTTGAGCTGGGCCGCCGCGACGCAGGCGCCGGTGTTGCCGGCGGAGACGAAGGCATGGGCCTCGCCCGCCTTCACCAGGTCCATCGCCACGGAGATCGACGACTGCTTCTTGCGCCGGATCGTTTTCGCGCCGGGTTCGGACATGCCGACCACCTCGGGAGCGTGGACCACCTCGACGCGTGGGTCGGCCAGGTCGAGGCCATGGGCGGGGGCCTCCTTTTCGAGAGTATTGCGATCACCGACCAGGATCAGCTTTTCCAGCGTGGGACAGCGCTTCAAGGCATCGGCGCCGCCTTCGAGGTTCACCCCGGGGGCGCGGTCGCCACCCATCGCATCCAGCGCAACTCTCATCGGTTGAAAAGGTCCTGAAACAGAAAATCACCGCGCCGGGATGTCCCGGGGCGGCGATGAAAAGGTTCCGCCCGGGTGGGCTCAGAACGAGTCGACCTCAAGCACCTTGCGCCCACGGTAGTAGCCGCAGGACGGGCAGGCGATGTGGGACGGCACGCGGCTGTCGCACTCGGGGCAGGTCTTGAAGATCGGGGCGCGCCAGCGGTTGGCGCCACGGCGCATCTTCTGGCGGCTTTTGGACTGACGACGCTTGGGTACGGCCATGACGGAAAGGGGTTAGCGTTCGGAATCGGTGTTCTTGAGCGCGTCGAGGGCCGACCAGCGGTCGTCTGCCCCGTCGCGGGGCGGGGTCTCTACCGCATCCCCACCCGGTTTGTCCACTG
Organism: uncultured Verrucomicrobiae bacterium; assembly: GCA_937957985.1. GTDB lineage: Bacteria > Verrucomicrobiota > Verrucomicrobiia > Verrucomicrobiales > Akkermansiaceae > Haloferula. The sequence goes on along the minus strand of CALGOH010000007.1, from coordinate 11,540 downwards.
CCAAATACCGGGGGTCGATCTCGCACTGCTGGGGCTCGTCGGCCTCGTCGCAGCGGGGATCGGCGGGGAAATTGATCAGGATCTCCTCGCGGACGCCCTCGGTGGCGTCGATCGGGCCGCCATCCTCGATTTCCAGCGAGATCGCGGCATCCTCCACCACCACGGTCTGGATGAAGGGATGCAGGGTGCGCACGCAGGTGAACTCGAAGGGGGCGGAGAGCCGCCCGGTGAGCAGCAGCTCCGAACCGAAGCGCTGGGCCCTCAGCTCGTAGCTCAGCGGCCCGGTCGGGACGGCGTCGCCCTCCGGCAGGTCGAAGATCTCGGGAGAAATCTCGCCCTCGAGGTCCTTGCCCTCCTCCGGCAGGGTCTTGAGATCGATCAGAAGACGCTTCGCGCTCATGCCGGGATGATCGGTGACGGCGGCGGAATGTCCAACGCGGAGACGGAGGGCGGTTTCACAGCCCCGGCAGCATCGCCAGGACGTCCGCAGGTGAGCGGCCCTCCTCGCGGTAGTGGCGGATCGCGCGGGCGTCGTCGCGCTTCGCCAGGCGGCGACCGCTTTCATCCGTGACAAGCCGGTGGTGCAGGTAACCCGGCTCCGGCAGGCCGAGCAGGGCCTGGAGCGTCCGGTGGACATGGGTGGCGGGCAGCAGGTCCTCGCCGCGCGTCACCAGCGTCACGCCGTCGTCGGCATCGTCGATGACGACCGCCAGGTGGTAGGAGGTTCCGATGTCCTTCCGGCCCAGCACCAGGTCGCCGAGCAGGCCCGGATCGACGTCGAGCCGTCCGTGCCGCCGGTCGTGAACTACCAGCGGGCCGACGGCCGAGGCCGCCCTCGCCGCATCGAGCCGCCAGGCAGGCTGTCGGCCGGCGGCTTCGAGTTCGGCCTGCGTGCCGGCATCCAACCCGCGACAGGTGCCCGGGTAGAGTGGCCCCTCGGGTCCCTGCGGAGCCGAACGCATCGCCGCGATCTCCGCCGCCACCTCGCGGCGCGTGCAGTAGCAGGGGTAGAGGACCCCGAGGGCGCGCAGGCGGTCGAGGACCTCACGGTGCCGGGCCGCGCGTTCAAGCTGGGGCGGCGTTTCCCGGTCGGGCCCGAGGCCCAGCCAGGCGAGGTCTTCCCGGGCGAAATCGTAGTATTCCGGACGGATCCGCGTGTGGTCAATGTCCTCGAAACGCAGCAGGTAGCGACCCGCCGACGCGCTTTCCCGGGCCACCAGCGCCGCATAGGCGTGGCCGAGGTGCAGCGGTCCGGTGGGACTGGGGGCGAAGCGGGTGGTGCTCACTGGGGGACAAAGGCTGGGAAATTTTGTTAGCGCCGCAAGAAATCAGCGTCTAAGAATGCCTCATTCTTCAGAAATGAGTGCAAAAAAGGTGGTGATCGTGGGGGCCGGCCCCGGAGGTCTCACGGCGGGAATGATCCTCGCCCGGCGGGGCTTCGACGTCACCATCGTGGAGAAGAAGGACCGCGTCGGCGGCCGCAACGCCGAGCTGCGGGTGGGGGAGTTCTCCTTCGACACCGGCCCGACCTTCCTGCACCAGAAGTTCACCCTCGACGAGGTCTTCCACGAGGCCGGGCGCAAGGCGGACGACTACCTCGACCTCGTCCTGCTCGATCCGATGACCCGCCTGACCTGGGGCGAGGTCTCGATGGAGACGACCAGCGACGAGGCCCGGATGGCGGAGAACGTCGCCCGGGCCTTTCCCGGAAACGAGCACGGCTACCGCCGCTTCATGGACGACCACGCCGGGAAGTTGAAGGCCATCTTTCCCTGCCTTCAGCGCCCCTACCACCAGCTCCGGTCCTTCCTCAGCTCCAAGCTGGTGCCGGCCCTGCCCTACGTGGCGACCCACAAGTCGGTGGTCGACGTGCTCGACCAGTACTTCACCGATGACCGGCTGAAGCTGGCCTTCACCTTCCAGGCGAAGTACCTCGGCATGTCCCCGTGGAAATGCCCGGCGCTCTTCAGCATCCTTTCCTACATCGAGTACAAGTACGGCATCTACCACGTGCAGGGCGGCCTGTGCCGGATCTCCGATGCCATGGCCAGGGTCGTCGAGGAGCACGGCGGCAGCATCCGCCTCGGCACCGGGGTGAAGGAACTGAAATTTTCCGGCGGCCGGGTGACGGGGGTGGAACTCGACGACGGCGAGCTCCTCGAATGCGACGACGCGGTGGTCAACGCCGACTACGCCCACGCGGTCACCTCGCTGATGAACGGACGCTCGGTCGACGCGGCGCGCATGCAGAAGAAGAAGTATTCCTGCTCGACCTTCATGCTCTACCTCGGGCTCGACAAGATCTACCGCGACGAGCCGCACCACCACATCCTCTTCGCCGACGATTACGAGCAGAACGTCCGCGACATCCAGGGCGAGCGGACCCTGTCGGACGACATGTCCATCTACATCCGGAATTCCTGCGTCACCGATCCGCTCGTCGCCCCCGAGGGCCAATCGGGAATCTACGTGCTGGTGCCGACCATCAACGCCCGGCACATGGGCGACTGGGAGTCGGTCCAGTCGGAGTACCGCGACAAGGTCCTGCGGCGCATCGAGGAACGGACCGGGATGAAGGACCTGCGCGAGCACATCGTCGAGGAGCGCATCATCGACCCCGCCGGCTGGCGCGACGGTCTCGACGTCTTCATGGGTGCCACCTTCAACCTCGCCCACACGCTCGACCAGATGCTCTACCTGCGCCCGCACAACCGCATGCAGGGCTACGAGAACCTCTACCTCGTCGGCGGCGGCACCCACCCCGGCAGCGGGCTGCCGACCATCTACGAGAGCGGCCGCATCTCCTCCAACCTCCTCTGCGACCGCCACGGCATCGGCTACGACCGCGTCGATCTCGCACCGTCGTTTCTCTGAGGTGCCGCCGGGCGGGCCGGGTGCGACCCGTGGCATGACCGTCCCGGTCATGAAGGGAGGATGCCGTCGGCGGGCGGGAGGAACGTCCTTCTTTTGACTCGGGTTGCCGGTCCATGACCGGGACGGTCATGCCACAAGGCTCTCCCCCGCGCGCGGTCGCGGGAGGCGATCTCGCAGCGGCCGGACGGCATCGCAAGGTCGCCGGACGGCCCCTTGCGCTCCCCGGACGAACGATAACGGTTTCATCGGCGACTGTTTTCCGCGCCGTGCCACCACTGTTGACGCCGGATAATCCCTTGCGCCGAGGCTGGTATCGTGGATAATACCAATGTTGTATGCAATTCTCGACACTTCAGTCCTTGTTGCGGGGCTTCGATCAAGGAAGGGAGCCAGCTTCCAGATTCTCCGGGCGATTCGCCGCGGAGACCTGCGGATCGCTGTATCCGTTGCCTTGGTGCTCGAGTATGAGGCGGTCACGCTGCGACCTGGATTGCTACCTGCCTTCCGCCCCGGGGAGGTCAGGAGGATTCTGGACGGCATTTGCCTCCTGGCGGATCACCAGCAGGTATTTTTCGCGTGGAGGCCGTTCCTGCAAGACCCTGACGACGATCTTGTCCTGGAACTCGCTGTGGCAGCCTCGGCGCCATTCGTCATCACGCACAACACCGCCGATTTTCGGGGCTCGGACTCGCTGGGAGTTCGGGCCATCACACCAACGACAGCCCTCGATCTAATCAGACCATGACGACACTTTCCATCCGTGTTCCCGATTCCCTCCATCGCGCCATCAAGGAGCTTGCGGCAAAGGAGGGTTACTCCATGAACCAGTTTCTGATTACGGCGGCTGCGGAGAAGCTCTCGGCCCTGGAGACCGTGGACTATCTCCGCCACCGTGCCGAGCGTGCGAACCTCAAGGATTTTGATCGGCTCCTGGCTTTGGTTCCTGATGCCGAGCCTGATCCGGGCGACGAACTCCCACGGGAAGCGAAGAGGAGGCGCCGCTCCTAACCTGCATTTCCCGCGAGTGCGAAATGCATCCGGCCGGAGGCCGGACCGATCGGTCGCCGAAACAGGATGGGCATCCGAATGCCGTGACGCAGGCTGTTTCAACGGCGATCGGGGCTGACACCTGACCCGCCCCCCAGTTCCAGAGTTCATGACCACTACCACCTCAATCGAGGAGCTGCGGTTTCAGCCATCGATGATTCCGGTGGCGGCACCCAGTCCGGACTCTCGCTCTGCTTTGTCCTTGCCCCTGCGGGGCGGATCGGGAGAATCCGCGGCCCCGGTGCCCCGGGGCCAGATCGATGAACGCGACCTTCCAGGAAATCGGCAGTTGTCTCGAGGAGGCGGAAACTTTCGCCCTGCTCAGCCACGTGCGGCCGGATGGCGACGCGATCGGCTCGCAGATCGCGCTCGGCTTCGCGCTGGAGGCGATGGGCAAGAAGGTGCGCCTGATCAATGAGGACGGCCTGCCGGACAACCTCGCCTTCATGGCGGGAGCCGACCGGATCGAGACGCCGCCGGCGGAGCCGATCGGGGTGGATGTGGTCATCGCCCTCGACACGGCGACCAAGCCCCGGCTCGGCGACCACGCTCTCGCCGCGGTCGCGAACGCCGGGCGCTGGATCAACATCGACCACCACAAGTCGAACCCCGGCTACGGTGACCTGAACCACATCGACGACAGCAGCCCGGCGACCGGCCAGATCCTCTACCACCTGATCACCGAACTCGGCCTGCCGATGCCGCCCGAGACGCGCGACGCGATCTACGTGGCCGTTTCGACCGACACCGGGTCGTTTCAATACGCCGGCACGACGGTCGACACCTACGAGATGGCCGCCGACCTGGTGCGCCGCGGGCTTGAAGTCGGCCGGATCAATGCGCTGACTTACGACAACCACCCGATGCGCCGCGTGGAGCTGATGCGGGCGCTGCTCAACACGCTCGAGGTCGAGTCGGAGGGCCGGGTGGCGCATTGGCAACTTACGATGGACACCGTACGTTCGCTCGGCCTGAAGCCCGAGGACAGCGAGGGCCTGATCGACACCATCCGCGCGATCCAGGGCGTGATCGTCGCGCTGTTCTTCGAGGAACTCGAAACCGGAAAGATCCGCGTGTCGATGCGCTCGAAGGATCCGCGGGTGGACGCCTGCAAGGTGTGCCAGCAGTTCGGCGGCGGCGGCCACTCGTTGGCGGCGGGGATCCGCATGCCGGGTCCGATCGAGGAGGCACGCCGCAAGGTGCTCGAAGCCGTGAACGCCGAGATTTCCCAGATCGACCCATGAGCCGACCCAATCCCGTTTCCAACGTCCCCGCCGGTGTCCTGGTGGTGGACAAGGCGCCCGACATGACCTCGCACGACGTGGTCGCCATCGCCCGGCGATCGCTCGGCACCAAGAAGATCGGCCACTGCGGCACCCTCGACCCGATGGCGACCGGCCTTCTGATGCTGGTGGTCGAGCGGGCGACGAAGATCCAGGACCTGCTGATGAGCGAGGACAAGGAATACGTCGGCACGCTGACGCTCGGCGTCACCACCAACACCCAGGACCGGCAGGGCGAGCCGGTCGAGGAGAAGGAGGTGCCGGAATTCTCCAAGGAGGAGATCGAGGCGGCGTTCTCGGCCTTCACCGGCGAGTTCGAGCAGATGCCGCCGATGGTTTCCGCGATCAAGAAGGACGGCGTGCCGCTCTACAAGCTGGCGCGGAAGGGCCAGGAGGTGAAACGAGATCCGCGCCCGGTGCGGGTGGAGCGCTTCGAGGTCAGCCGCGTCGCGCTGCCGGAAGTCGATTTCGACGTCGAGTGCTCGAAGGGTTTCTACGTCCGCACCTACGCCCACGACATCGGCCAGAAGCTCGGCTGCGGCGCGCACCTCAGCGCGTTGCGGCGGGTGAGGTCGGGACGCTTCACGCTCGACCGCGCGATCTCGGTCGATGCCCTGAAGACGGCGCCGCGCGAGGAGCTCTACAAGCAGATCATCAGCCTCGCGGAGATCTCGCTGATGCGGGGCGCGTAGGGCGACGATCATGGACGAGAATCCCTACAAGGCGCCCGAGGTTGCCGAGGTGGCGGCGGAAGCGGTGATCTCGGATCCCGAGCGGATCCGGCGCGAGCACCTCAAGCACGAGACCTCGCTCAAGGGCGCGGGTTTGCTGATGCTGGTGGGGGCGCTGCTCGTCGGCATCTCGTTGCTGAGCGTCTTCGGCATGCCGTTCGTGTATTCCTCCGGGGGCGGCAGCACGCTGCCTCAGGGGCCGGAGCTGCTGATCCTGGCGGTGGTCGGGGCGCTGCTCGTCCTGCAGTTGATTGCCGGTGTCGGCCTCCGCAGGCTCGCGCCGTGGGCCTGGATTCCGGCGCTGATCGTCTCGGGCCTGGCGGTGCTCAATGTTCCCGTCGGCACCCTGATCGGCGGGTATTTCCTCTACCTCCTCATCGCGCCGAAGGGCAGGCGCATTCTCGCTCCGGACTACCGTGAGATCATGCGGCTGACCCCGCACATCAAGTACCGCACGCCGTGGTGGATGTGGCTGATCCTGATCATGGTCGTGCTTGCGGTGGTCGGCATGTTCGCCTGGTTCAGCAGGGCGTGACGAAGCCGCCGCTTTCCGGTGGCCAGACCGCCCGGGCGCTTGCAGGATCACGGGCGTGAGGCGGCTGGGTTCGATCGAGCGGTTGAAGGATCTACCGGGTCCGGTGCATCTGGCGCTCGGGGTCTTCGACGGCGTGCATCTCGGGCACCAGGCGGTGATCGCCCGGGCGGTCGAGGCGGCGCGTCGCGAAGGCGGCTCGGCCGGGGTGCTGACCTTCGATCCATATCCGCTGTGGGTGCTGGCACCGGAAAAGGCGCCGCGGCGTCTGCTGGCCTCGCTCGACCACAAGGCCCGCATCCTCGATGGAATGGACGTCGATTTCCTGCTGGCGCTGCCCTTCGACCGCGAGCGGGCGAAGGTGGAGGCGGCGGATTTCGTGGGGTCCCTGGTGAAGGCCGGCGCGGCGACGATCTGTGCCGGCGAGGACTGGCGATTCGGTCATCGCCGCGGCGGCGACCGGCGCCTGCTCGGCGCGCTCTCGGAAACGCTCGAATTCCGCTTTGAGGCGGTGCCGCCGGTGATGATGGACGGCGAGCGGATCAGCAGCACCCGCATCCGTCAGGCGATCCGCGACGGCAGCCTCGCCGCCGCGGCGCGGATGCTCGGCCGGCCCTACAGCGTGGCCGGGACGGTGATCGGGGGTCGTCGGCTGGGGCGGGAGATCGGCTTTCCCACCGCCAACCTCGAGCGGGGCGAGGAGCAGTATCCGCCGGACGGCGTCTGGGCGGTGAGGACGAGCTACGACGGCGGCTCGGGTGACGGTGTCGCGAATCTCGGCATGCGGCCGACGGTCGACGGCGAGACCCGGCTGCTGGAGGTGCACCTTTTCGAGACGCCGCCCGAGCTGTATGGGAAAACGATGGAGGTCGAGTTCGTCGCGCGGATCCGCGGCCAGCAGCGCTTCGAGTCGCTGGAGGCCCTCAAGGCGCAGATCGCCCGCGACCGGGAGGAGGCGGAGCGGCTTCTCCGGAGTGCCGGGTAGTTCGGAACCGGCGTGGGGCCGGGGGCGCAATTTCCGGATTTTCGGCTTACCTTGAAGGGTTCGGACCCCTATAAGCCCGCGGAAACCCGATGGCTTTGTTTCGATTCCCGACCCAACGGCTCTCCCATCGGATTCTCGGCATGGCCGGAATCCTTTGCGCGGGCGGTGTGCTGCCGGGCCAGGAGGCGGGGCTTTCCGAACTTGCGAGGGCGGAGATCGGTCGCCGGGCCCAGGCCGCGTCCGAGGCCGAGCAGTTGCTGATCAATGGCGACAAGGCCTACGAGGCCGGCCGCTACGACGAGGCGGTCACGGCCTACCGCGGCGCGCTGGACCTGCTGCCGGACAATGCTCCGGCGGTGGCGGAACATCGGCAGGCCGCCCTTCAGCGTTTTTCCCAGGCATCGGTCGAGCGGGCGCGGGAGCTGCGCCGCCTTGGCGACATCGAGCAGGCGGGCAAGGTCATCGATGCCGTGCTCGAGGACAACGTCGCGCCGGACGACATCGCGGCGCGGACGATGCAGGAGCAGTTGCTCGATCCGATCCGCACGAATCCGGCGAGCACCATCGAGCACACCGCCGACATCGAAGAAGTACGGTTGCTTCTCTACAAGGCGGAGGGGGCCTACGACCTCGGGAAGTTCGACGAGGCCCAGGCGGTCTATGAGGACGTGCTGCGGGTGGATCCCTACAACTCGGCGGCCCGCCGCGGCATGGAGCGGGTGTCGGCGGCGAAATCCAGCTACTCCCGGGCGGCCTACGACCAGACCCGCGGCGAGATGCTGGCCGAGGTCGATCGCGCCTGGGAAATGCCGGTGGCTCCGGAAACCCCGGGGCGGATCGCTAACGGATACAGCGCCGGGGGCGGGGTGGCCGATTACGTCGACAAACTCGAATCGATCCAGGTGCCGGTCGCCGTCCTCGATGACGTGACGCTGCCCGAGGCGGTCGATTTCCTCCGCCAGCAGTCGATCGCACTGGATACGATCGAGGTGGATCCGCTGCGGCGGGGAATCAACTTCGTGGTCGATGTCGGAGGTCCGGACTCCGAGACCGGCAAGGAAATCCTGCGCCGGACGTTTTCGCTGAATCTCCGCGGAGCCACGCTCTCGCAGTTGGTCGACTACGTGGCCGAGTCGAGCCGCACGGAAGCCGTCCGCCAACCGTTCGCCGTCGTGTTCCGGCCGCCCGGCGCGGACGACGGAGCGATGGTCTCGCGCACCTACCGGGTGCCTCCGGACTTCCTCACCAGCAGTGTCTTCGGAGAGGAGGAGGGCGGGCAGGCGAACCTGGATCCTTTCGCTCCCGAGCCCGAGGACGGAGGGCTGATGGCCCGGCGCCTGACGGCCGAGGAAAAGCTCAAGAGCCTGGGTGTCGCCTTTCCCGAAGGCGCGTCGGCTTCATTCTATGCGAGCAACAGCACGCTCCAGGTCCGCAACACGCCGGTGAACCACTCCCTCGTCGAGCAGATCGTCGAAACGATCGCCAACGAGGAACCCGCCTCGGTCGTGGTCGAGGTGAAGCTGATCCGGACCCGGGAGGACACGCTTGAGGAGCTTGGCTTCGACTGGATCCTTTCTCCCTTCGGCCTGTCGGCCAACCACATGTTCCTCGGCGGAGGCACCATCGGCAACGGCGTCCCGCGCACCAACACCGATTTCATCAGCCCGGTGAATTTCACCGCCATCCCCGGCGTGCCGATCGCTCCGGGCCAGAACGTGGAGAACATCCTCACTGGCGGGCTGCGTTCCGGCGACGGCGGCGTGACCGGGAGCGCGCTCGACACGATCATCAACAACCTCACCCGCACCGCCCAGAGCACCCAGGTCGCCCCCGGCATCCTCGCGCTCACCGGCTTGTTCTCCGACGGCCAGGTCCAGATGGTCATGCGGGGGCTCGACCAGCAGAAGGGAACCGACCTCGCCGCGGTGCCGAGCGTGACCACCCGCAGCGGCCAGCAGGCGTCGATCGAGATCATCCGCGAGTTCATCTACCCGACCGAGTATGAACCGCCGGAACTGCCCAGCTCGACCGGCGGCGGTGCCGGTGGCTTCGGTGGTGGCGGCGGCTTTGGCGGCTTCGGTGGCGGAGGTGTCACCCCCGTGACCCCGGCGACCCCCACCGCGTTCGAGATGCGCAAGACCGGGGTTCTCCTCGATGTGCTGCCGACCGCGAGCGAAGACAAGCGCTACGTCGACATCAACATCAAGCCGGAGCTCACGATCTTCGACGGCTTCGTGAACTACGGTTCGCCCATCCTCAGCGCCGCACCCACCACCGGCGTCGGCGCCTTGTTGGGCCAGAACGAACCCGTCGTGGTGACGAACAACGAGATCCTGATGCCGGTGTTCTCGAAGACCGCCACCAACACCGCCCTGACGGTGGCCGATGGCGCGACGATCGTCATCGGCGGCCTGCTCGAAGAGCGCAACGAGAGGTTCAACGACAAGGTTCCGATTCTCGGCGACATTCCGGTGGTCGGCCGTTTGTTCCAGACCAACGGGAGCTCCTCGGTCCGCAGGGCGGTCATCTTCCTCGTCAAGGTCCGCGTGGTGGATGCCGCCGGCCGTCCGTTCAACCCTTGACCCTTCCGCCCTTCTGCCGCGGACTGGATTCCCGCTCCGACCTCGATGCCCGACACCGAACCGGACAACTACTCGATCGATGACATGATGCGCCGCCTGCAGGCTCGCGGCGGTCAGGATGTCGAAGGGGAGCCGCAACTGGTCACACGACCGGACGGCAGCCAGGTGGTGCGCGTACGCAAGCGCAAGCGCAGGTCCCTGCAGCCCCACAAGGAGGCCGAGAAAAAGCGTCGCCGCAAGATGCTCGTCGGCACCTCGCTGGTGATGACCCTCCTGATCGTCGGCGGCCTCGGCTTCCTGGGCTGGTACTTCTACCTGAACAGCAGCGGCTATCAGAACGAGATCGAGGATCGCATCGAAGCGTGGACCGGCGCGGATCTCGACCTGCGCGCCTTCCGCGCGACGCCGGTCAACGCCGCCGCCGACTACATCGAGCTGACGTGGCCGGAGAATGCGCCGGCGGCGCGGTTGAAGGTGCACCACCTGCGCACCGACCTGAAGGTTTCAAGTCACATCACCGGGAACTGGGAAGGGCAGCAACTCGGCGGCAGCAGCGGCGAGCTGGTGCTGCGGAAGGTCGGCGAGCCGGCGGATCTCGGTCTGCCGGATGGCCCGCTGCCTTTCCGGATGCCGTTGCGAGTCACGAAGCTCAACGTCCGCTTCGGCGACGGTGAAAGGGCCGCCTTCGCCATCTACAATGCGAACACCAGTCTCAACGTGGCGGATCCCGAACATCCGGAGGCCAACGTGATCCTGCAGAACGGCACCTGCGGCATCGGACGCTGGGGGCGGTTCGACATCGAGTTCGCGTCGGTGCGACTGGGCAAGGACGGGGTTTATCTCGGCACCCTGAGACTTGCTCCGGACAGCGACGAGGACGCCGAGTTCACGGTCGCCGGCGAGGGCTTTCCCGCCATTCCCGTGACGGGTGGAGAAGCCGAGTTCGGCCTGGGGGTCCACGCGATGCCGTCGCTGACGCTTTTTGGAAGCGGCCTCGGCGCCCTGATCGAAGGCACCTTCGAGAGCATTCCGGAGGATGAAACCGGGCGGGTTTACCTCGATGCCACGGATGTCGATGCCCTGCGGATCGACGTGCCGGTTCGCAGCACCGCGGGTTCGATCCTCAAGTTCTACCGATTCCCGATGTTCGAAGTGCTGGCCGACGTGCTCGACAGCGCTCGATTCGTGCAGCCGCGTTTCGACCCCGAGTCGTCGTTGCGAGTGGTGCGCTCCGCGGAGCGGGTCGCGCTCGAGGACATGGACCTGGTCGCCGAGGGCATGATGCGCATCCGTGGCCGTATCGAGGAGGGGCCTGGCGGGGCGCTGGGCGGCACGCTCGAAGTGGGCCTGGCCGAATCCTTCATGGTGCTCGCCGAGACTTCCGCCGTGCCGAAGGTCTTCTCGAAGTCGGCGGGCGGCTACCTCTGGGCCACCGTCGAACTGTCGGGAACGACCAGGAATCCTTCCGACGATCTCAAACAGCAGCTCGTCGGAATCCAGGAGGCG
>CALGOH010000006.1 GCA_937957985.1 uncultured Verrucomicrobiae bacterium | reverse complement strand
CGTCACCTTCCGGTTGGCGGCTTCGAGATCATCGAGGGTGATCAGGTGTCGGGTGACAGGTCGCCGGGACCTCTGGGCGTAGGGCATGTGGATTGCGCGAGATCATAGTTTCCGCCGTTTCCGGTGCAAGTCCGCCGAGCGCGACGTGGCGAAATTTTCACGCTGCCGCACGCCGACGGGAAAGGTGCCGGCCGTGCCGCACAAGGACGTAGAATGCGAGCAGCAGCGCAAGGCCGCCGGCCACCAGCGGCAGGACGACCGAGAGAGCCGTGACGATGACGGAGCCGATGAGTTCGAGGGTCGCGACGGCGAAGTTTCCCAGGCCTCCGGTGGTGGCGGTCGAGGCGCCGCGGAGAAGCACCGAGCCACTCTGGATCAACCCGGCGGTACCGCCGCCGGCGATGGCCGCGAGGGCCCAGTCCATGCCCTCGCCGCCCGTGCCCGGGAAGAGCGCGAAGGCGACCAGGGTGCCGGCGATCATCGCCGCGGGCGTGGCGATGGTGTCGAGCGCGTTGTCGATCCAGGGCACGTAGTAGGCGCCGATCTCGAGGGTGGTGGCCACGCCGAGGGTGATCAGGGCAGGGGTGCCGCCGATCCATTGGAGGTCGTCGCCGAGCAGCGAGGCGAGTTCGAAACCGCCGACTCCGTCGATGCCCGTGCGAACCGCGAGGCTGGCGAGGAAGAGCGGCAGGAAGACCCGGAAGCCGCAGGCCGCGGCGAGGCCGATGCCGGCGAGGATGGCGAGGGTTTCATTCATGACGGCGGAAAACTTCGCACCGGGCCGCGGCGGGCGGAATGGGAAAGACCCGGCGGGTTTGGAGTCACTCTTCCGGTCCCATGCCCTTCTTGCGCATCTCCTCGAGCACCGGGGTCATGTCCTCGAGACCCTTCCACAGATCCTCGACCACATAGATCGGAGCACCCGTGCGCACGCAAAGCGCGAGGCAGTCGGAAGGCCGGGCGTCGAGTTCGACGATCTTGCGTTCCATGATCTCGTTCTCGGCCTCGAGGATCAGGCGGGCGTAGTAGACCTCGTCCTCGACCGCCACGATGACCGCACGCGAAACCTTCGCTCCGAAGCCCTCGAGCGCGTGGACGAAGAGGTCGTGGCTGAGCGGCCGGGGCGGGGTCTGGCCCGCCAGCGCGGCATTGATCGCCGAGCCGATGGCGATGTCGATGTAGAAGACGATCGCCTTCTCCCCATCGCCGAGAAACACGGCGCAGCCCGCCGGCGTGGGCATCAGGGCGATCGGTTCGACTCGGACGGGAGAGGCCATCCCGATGACGCTCGCCTTTACCGGTGGCGGTCTCAAGCAGAGACTTCCGCCGCGAGTGTGTGGGGGCTTGTCTCGGGAGGAAGGCGGTACATAGAGTGGCGAATCCGATGCAGACCGAGACGCGCCAATGGATCCTCCGCGGCGAGCCCTTCCAGTTCGATGGAAACGGCTCGGCGGACGGCTTTCCGGCCATTCTCGGCCACCTGATCGAGCAGCGCGGACTGCCGGCCGGCGACCGGCTGGAAAGCTTCCTCCGGCCGCGCCTGCGGGACATCGGCGACCCCTTCGAGATCGTCGACATGCAGCCGGCGGTCGAGCGGGTGCTGCAGGCCGTCGACGGAGGCGAACAGGTCTGCGTCTTCGGCGACTACGACGTCGATGGAGTCAGCTCCGTGGCGGTGATGAGGCGCATGCTCAAGGCCTACGCACTCGATCCGCGGCACTTCATCCCCCGCCGCAGCACGGAGGGCTACGGTCTCAGCGAGGCGGCGCTGGTCCGCTGCATGGCCGAGGGCCCGAAGCCGGACCTCCTCATCGCGGTGGACTGCGGCACGGTGTCGATCGACGAGATCGCCCGCCTCCGCGCCGACGGGATCGATGTGATCGTGGTCGATCACCACGAGCCCGGACCGCGGGGTCGTCCGGACGTCGTGGCCCTGGTCAATCCCAAGTGCGGCGCCGGTCCCTCCTACCTCTGTGCCGCCGGGGTGTGCTTCAAGCTGTGCCACGCCCTGCTCAAGACCCGGCCGCTGGAAAATTTCGACCTCAAGTCCCTGCTTGAGTTCGTGACGCTCGCCACGATCGCCGACATCGTGCCGATGGTGGAGGAGAACCGGTTGATCGTGCGGCACGGGCTCAAGCGGCTTCCGAACACGCTCAATCCGGGCCTTCAGGCACTGCAGAAGGTCTCCGGAATGAACGGTCGCGCGACCTCGATGGACATCGGCTTTCGCATCGGTCCGCGGCTCAACGCGGCGGGCCGGATGGATGTGCCGGAGGATGCTCTGGGGATCCTCCTCACCGACTGCCGGAGACGGGCGATGGACTTCGCCGAGCGGCTCGAAGGCTACAACCGGCGGCGCCAGCAGCACGAGGCGCGCATCCGCAAGGAAGCGCTGGAGATGCTCGCCGGGCGCGACCCCGCGGAACCGGTGATCGTCCTCGGGTCGCGGGAATGGCACCCCGGCGTGGTCGGCATCGTCGCCTCGCGGCTGATGCGCCAGTTCCACAAGCCGACCTTCGTGGTCGCGATCGACGCCGACGGGGTCGGAAAGGGCAGCGGTCGCAGCGTGGAGGGCGTGTCGCTGGTGGAGGCGATCCATGCGACCCGCCACCTGCTGGTTGCCGGCGGCGGTCACGACATGGCGGCGGGGATTTCGGTGGCGGAATCGAAGATCGATGAGTTCCGCGAGGCCTTCGCCCGCCATGTGACCGAGAACACCGACCCGGACGCGCGGCAGCCAAGGCTGTATCTCGACGCCGAGATTCCGCTCGAGCAGTTGTCGCTCGACTTCCTGCGCGACTACGAACTGTTGCAACCCTTCGGCAACGGCAATCCACAACCGGTCTTCATGGCGCGTGAGGTGCACCTGTGCCGCCCGCCGATCCGCATGAAGAACCAGCACCTGCGGCTCCACCTCAGGCAGGGCTACCGGGAGATGGACGCGGTGTTCTTCGGCGGCGGAGAGATCGACCTGCCCGATCCGCCCTGGGACATCGCCTTCACCATCGACCGCAACCACTTCCGCGGCCGGACGAGCCTGCAGGTGATCATCCAGGACGTGCGGGCGGCGGAGGGACAACCGTCCTGATCCCGATGAAACCGACAACGGTCGACCGCCTCATGGACTGGATCTTTGGCCTGGTGTTCCTCGTCGCGGTCGTCTTTCTGCTCAAGTGTTTGGAGAGCCTGACTGCGGGAGAAAGTCAGCTCGATTTCCACTGGGGTGCCTACCACTACTCCGGTCCGTTTCATGCCTGCCCGCCGATATTGTTGATCGGCGGATTTGCGGTGGCCGGATGTGTCGTGCATCTCACCGGAGCATTCCGGCAGGGGCAGAGAAGCGGCGAGTCGGACCGGTTGTCTCGGAAAGACTAGGGTTATCGTCCGAGCCGCGGTCTTCGTCGGGAACCGACGACACAGCCCGTTGTCGCGCTGGAGATCCAGGTTCGTCGGTTCCCGACGAGGATTTCGCTACCTTGAAGTCCGGGTGCTGAAGCACCCGGCTGGGATGTTTGGTCCCTTCGGGACCGAGCTTGTTCGGGTCCCTTACGCAAACACCGCCGCGATCCGCTTGCAGACTTCCTCGACGTTCTCGCGGGAGTTGAAGGCGGAGATGCGGAAGTAACCCTCGCCCGCCGCGCCGAAGCCGGCACCGGGGGTGATGACGACCTGGGCGTCCTGCAGCATCCGGTCGAACATCTGCCACGAGGAAACACCCTCGGGGCAGCCGACCCACACGTAGGGCGCGTTCTCACCACCCCAGACCTTGAGGCCCGCTTTGGTGCAGGCCTCGCGCAGCAGGGCGGCGTTGTCCATGTAGTGCTCGATGAGTGCCGATACCTGCGCCTTGCCTTCGGGCGAAAAGACCGCGGCGGCACCTTTCTGCACGGGGTAGGAGGCGCCGTTGAACTTGGTCGAGTGGCGGCGGCTCCAGAGCTGGTGGAGCGGCACGCGGGTGCCGTCGGCGGTGCTCCCGGTGACCGATTTCGGGATGACCACATAGGCGCAGCGCACGCCGGTGAAGCCGCCGTTTTTCGAGAATGAGCGGAACTCGATGCAGCACTCGTGCGCGCCCTCGATTTCGAAGATGGAGTGCGGGATTTCCGGATCCTGGATGAAGGCCTCGTAGGCGGCGTCGAAGAGGATGATCGAGTCGTTGGCCTTCGCGTAATCGACCCAGGCGGCGAGTTGTGCGCGGGTGGCGACCGCGCCGGTCGGGTTGTTCGGGAAGCACAGGTAGATCAGGTCGACCTTTTCCTGAGGCAGGTCGGCGACGAAGCCGTTCTCGGCGGTGCATGGGAGATAGACGAGGCCCTCGTAGGAGCCGTTGGCATCGGCGTCGCCGGTGTTGCCCGCCATCACGTTGGTATCGACGTATACGGGATAGACCGGATCGGTCACGGCGATGCGGTTGCCCTCGCCGAAAATGTCAAGGATGTTGCCGGTGTCGCACTTCGAGCCGTCGGAGATGAAGACCTCGTCAGGCGAGATGCCGAGATCGGCGTACTGGTTCTCCACGATCGCCTCGCGCAGGAAGGCGTAGCCCTGCTCCGGTCCGTAGCCCTTGAAGGTCGCGCGGTCGCCCTGCTCGTCCACGCCCTCGTGCATCGCCTTCCGGACGGCCTCGGGAAGCGGCTCGGTGACGTCGCCGATGCCGCAGCGGATGATCTTCGCGGCGAGCTCGGGGTTCTCCGAGGTGAAGGCGCCGACGCGGCGGCCGATTTCGGGAAAGAGGTATCCGGCTTTGAGCTTGAGGAAGTTCGCGTTGATGGAGGCCATGGCGGCGGGTGTTTAGACCCGCGGGCCAGACGGCGCAAACTCAATCCAGCGCCAGCTCGATCTGCTGCTGAAAAAGCGCCAGTTCGGGATCATCGACGTCCTTCATCCAGTGCCACAGCGCCTTGGTCATGGCGCTGGTACGCGGGGTCCACTTGTCGCCGGGCTCGTCGAGCAGGTTGTGCAGGCAGTCGGGATCCTTGCGCAGGTCGTAGAGTTCCTGCCGGGTGCGGTGGAGGAAGAAGTCGGCGCGGGCGCGGGCGGCGGGGTCGTCGGCGTTCGCCATGGCCTTGAAGGTAAGGCCGCTCATCGACTCGTTGCGGAACTCGGTCTCGCCATCCGACCAGCCGTTCCAGATGTAGAGGTAGTCGCCGTCGTTGACCGCGCGCATCGGCAGGCGTTTCCCGGAAAACGGCTTCTGGTGGAAGGTGAAGACGCGGTTCCGGTTGGGTTGTTCCTTTTCGGCGATCAGGGGCAGCACGGACTGGCCGTCGGCGCCTTCGAGATTCGAAACGCCGGCGGCGTCGAGGAAGGTCGGGGCGACGTCGATGGCGCTGACGGAGTTCTTCTTGTCGCTTGAGCCGGGCTTGATGTGTCCCGGCCAGCGCATGATCCAGGGAGTGAGATTCGAGGCGAGGTAGCAGTTCGTCTTGGCGAAGGGCAGCGGCATACCGTGGTCGCTGAGGAAGAGAACCAGCGTGTTGTCGGCCTGCCCGCTTTTCTCCAACTCATCGAGGACCGCCCCGACGACGAGGTCGGCGCGGGCGACGGACTGGAAGTAGGTCGCGAGTTCCGTGCGGATGTCCGGGAGGTCGGGAAGGAAACCGGGCACGGGCACCTCCGTCGGATCGATCTCGCGCGGGTAGGGGATCTTCTTGAAGGCGTCGTTTTTCGCCCCCGCAAAGGGCCGGTGCGGATCGGCGGCATTGGCCATGATGAAGAAGGGTTTGCCGGCGCTCTTGGCCTCGCGGATCGCTTCGTGGACCGCATGGGCGAAAGCCCCGATGCTGCGTCCGCCTCCCAGATTCTTCTGCCTGTCGATGCGGTCGAAGGCGGCGTGGCGCGAGGGCACGACGTGGATTTCCTTGCCGATGAGGCTGTTGTAATAGCCGGCCTTTTTCAGCGCCTCGGGCAGGCTGGGGACGTCCGGCCGGATCCGGTCGAAGCCGAGCGCGCCGCTCGTCTGCGGGTAGCGGCCGGTCATGAGTCCGGCGCGGCAGGGCATGCAGATGGCGACATTGACGAAGCCGCGGTCGAAGCGGATGCCCTGGCCGGCGAGCTTGTCGATGTTCGGCGTGATGTCCGGGATCGGGCAGCCGTAGGCGCCGACCGAGTCGCGGTTCATGTCATCGACGGTGATCAGCAGCAGATTCGGCCGCTCGGCGGCAAGGGCCGTCGCGCCCGCGGCGAGAAGGACGAGGAAGCGAAGCATGCAGGCCCTACGTGCGGCCTCCCGCGATCTGTCAGGGTCAGAAGTTGAGGTTCACGATCAGGAGGCAGGTCCCGAAGCCGAGGGTCGGTGTCAGCGCCAGTTGACCGAGCAGGAACAGAGCCGCGGCCTTGGTCGCCCGCATCCTGAGGTCCTCCGGGCCCTTCTTGTGCGCATGAATCCAGCCGCACATCCAGCAGCAGCCGAGGAGAATGGCCAGCCACAGGGCGGGAATGCCGAGCAGGAGGATGTCATTCACCCTGCCCGCGTAGCTGAGGCCGAACCAGAAGATCAGTGCGAAGGGCGACAGGGCGCCGGGCAGGATCAGGCCGATCCACATCAGCGCATGCTCGCCGGGCGGGTAGCGGGCGCCGGGGGGCGGACGCGCGGGGGCCAGCGGGCGAGCCGCTCCGACTCTGGTGCCGACAGCCAGGCGTCAGCCCCCCAGGGGATCGGGCGGCGGCTGATAGATCCGGACGTAGTCGATCTCGTAGTGCCGGGGAAACGAAGTCTCCGAGGGATTGCCGCCGTTGGAACCGATGGCGAGGTTCAGCCTCAGGCGGTGGGGTTCGCGAAACGGATGCGTGCCGTCCGGGCCCGTCTTCGGGATCGTCGTGAGATCGACCTCGTTGAGCAGCCGTCCATCGAGATAAAAGGCGATCCTGTTTTCATCCCAGAGCATCACCCATTCGTGGAAACGCTCGGCCCAGGTGGCGGGATCGAAGGCCTTGATGGGAGTCCGCGAGCTGTTCCAAACCTCTTCGCCGCTCGGTCCGGCGTGGACCGTGTTGGCCAGGATCATGCCGCGGTAGTATTCCATGATGTCGATCTCGCCGGCCCGCGGCCAGCGGCCGTGCCCGGTCGCCCAGATCGCCGGCCACAGGCCGTCGACTGCCGGAAAGCGCGCGCGGATTTCCCAGCGTCCGAACGCCCACGCGTGTTCCGGGCGGGTGATGAGGGAGGCGGAAGTGTAGTGGGCGAATTTCCGCGACCGCCGCCACGACCGGGCGCCCTGCTCGAAATGCGGATTGGCGACCTTTTCCCGCCGGGCCTCGAAGACGAGCAGGCCGTTCCGGCAGGTGACGTTCTCCGGCTGGTACCACTGCAGCTCGCGATTGCGGGTGAAACCGGTCTCGTACTCCCAGACGGCCGGGTCCGGCTTGCCGTCGGCCTCGAACTCGTCCGACCAGACGAGCCGCCACGACCCGTCGCGGGGCGGCAGATCCGGCTCGGCGGCCATCGCCAGTCCGCCGAGACCGAGGAAAAGCAGGGATCGCATGCCCTTACCTACTCCGGGAGCCGCCGGTGGCGATGGGTAAAGCGCGTCATCGCTTTTGCTTGCCGCGGCCCGACCGGGCGGGGGAGATTGGTGGTGGCCGATGACCACCCCCGCCTCCGTCAACATCGCCCGCCTCATCTATCTGCTGATCTGTGAGGCGGCCGGGCTGGTGCTCGCCTTCAGCACCAGCGGCACCGGGTGGGAGATCCCGATGTGGGCCGGGCTGCTCGGCGGGCTCGTGGTGGCGGCCTTCTTCATCTTCGTCGAGACGCTGATCAAGAGCTTCACGCTGCGCGGCTTTTCCACCGCGACCTTCGGGCTGCTCGTCGGGCTGTTCTGCGCGTTCCTGCTGACGCGGGTCGGATTTTCCGACGTGCTCGCCTCGGCGCTGAACCGCAACTTCGAGCTCGACAGCGGCGCGGTGATCTCCGGGCCCGACGTGGCGACGACGATCTCGCTCGGCGTCAGCTCGCTGCTCTATGCCAGCCTCGGTTTCCTCGGCGCGGTGCTGGCGCTGCGCAGCAGCCGCGACGACTTCGCCTTCATCCTGCCCTACGTGCGCTTCCGCCAGGACGGGACCACGGGCCAGCCGGTGGTCCTCGACGGCGGCGCGATCATGGACGGCCGCGTGCCGGGGCTGGTGCGTTCCGGGTTTCTCGCCGGGCGGCTGATCGTCCCGCGCTTTGTCCTCGATGACATGCAGTTGCTCGCCGAGTCCGGTTCGCAGACCGACCGCCACCGGGCCCGTCGCGGACTGGAGTTGCTGGAAACGATGCAGGCGTCGAAGGACGTGCCGGTCTCGGTCGAGGACGCGGCGGGGATTTCCGAGGACGAGACGATGCAGGGCCGGCTGCTGCAGACCGCGCAGTTGTACGGGGCGCGGTTGATGACGACCGACAAGAGCCTGAGCAAGATCGCCCGGCTGCGCGGCGTGGACGTGCTGAACCTCGATGAACTCCTCGACGCCTTGCGACCGCAGGTCGTCGTCGGCGAGAAGATCCGCATCGCGTTGGTGCGTCCCGGCAAGGACGACCACCAGGCGGTCGGCTACCTGTCCGACGGGACGATGATCGTCGTGAACCACGCCGTGGAGAAGATCGGCACGAGCTGCGACGTGCGGGTGATCAGCACGCTGCAGACGGCCAACGGGCTGATGGTCTTCACCGAACTCGAGGAGTGAGTCCCGGCGGCGGGTGGAATTGACATCGGGCCCGAATCCGGATGGGTTGCGATCCGTGATCTCCGCGCTGGAACTGTTCACCATCGGCATCGGGCCTTCTTCGTCGCATACCGTGGGTCCGATGCGGGCGGCGGCGCGTTTTGCACGGTCTCTGGAAGGACTGCCGGTGGCCCGGGTGCGCTGCGATTTTCACGGCTCCCTCGCGGCGACGGGCAAGGGACACGGAACCGATGGGGCGACGATTCTCGGTCTGATGGGCGAAACGCCCGAAGGCGTCGATGTTGATGCCGTGCCGGACCTGCTCGGGCGGGTGAGGGATAGCCGGAAGCTCGTCCTGGCCGGGGGGATCGAGGTGGACTTCGACGAGAAGAAGGACTTGTCCTTCAAGCGCCTCAAGCCCTTGCCGCGGCATCCGAACGGGATGCACTTCGTGGCGCTTGGGGCCGGCGAGGCGGTCCTCGCGGAGGAGGTGTTCTACTCATTGGGCGGCGGGTTCGTGGCGACGGAAGCCGAGATGGAGAAGGGCGAGGTCCCGGGGCGGAAGGTGGTGCATACCTTTGCCTCCGCGGCGGAGTTGCTGGACAACTGCCACCGGACCTCGCTTCCGATCAGCGGTCTGATCCTCGCCAACGAGACGGCCTTCCGTTCCAAGGAGGAGACGCGCGAAAGGTTGGATCGGATCTGGGACACGATGCAGGCCTGCGTGAAGCGGGGCTGCTCGGTCACCGGGACACTGCCGGGCGGCCTGTCGGTGGCACGGCGAGCGAGCACGATCTACGAGAAGCTCCGTACCAAGCAGGAGTCCGCGCTTTCGGATCCGCTGTCGGTGCTGGACTGGGTGAATCTCTACGCGCTGGCGGTCAACGAGGAGAATGCCGCCGGCGGGCGGGTGGTGACCGCTCCGACGAATGGAGCGGCGGGAATCATCCCGGCGGTGCTCCACTACGCGGTGCGGTTTAAGCACTCGCCGCACGCCGACGGGGTTCATCGCTTCCTGATGACCGCCGCGGCGATCGGGATGCTCTACAAGCGGAATGCGTCGATTTCCGGCGCCGAGGCCGGCTGCCAGGGGGAGGTGGGGGTGGCCTGCTCGATGGCGGCGGCGGGTCTGGTCGAATACCTCGGCGGAACGCCCGAGCAGTGCGAGAACGCGGCGGAGATCGGCATGGAGCACAATCTCGGCCTGACCTGCGATCCGGTGGGCGGGCTCGTGCAGGTTCCGTGCATCGAGCGCAACGCGATGGGCGCGGTGAAGGCGATCAACGCCGCCCGGCTGGCGATGAGCGGCGACGGCAGCCATTTCGTCTCGCTCGACAAGGTGATCAAGACGATGCGCGACACCGGTCGCGACATGAAGACGAAGTACAAGGAGACCTCCCGCGGCGGCCTCGCGGTGAACGTGGTGGAGTGTTAGGCCAGGACCGCGCGACCCCAGTCGCGCACCCGGGGTGCCCGAGCGGGGATCGGCGAGACGTCACGGGAACGGCGAGACCGGTGCGCGAGTGGGCTCGCGCGGTCCTTTGTCCTCTACCGATGCACCCTGGTGACGCGGGGGGTGATGCCGGTGAGTACCTCCCAGGCGATGGTGCCGGCCTTTTTCGCAAGCTCATCGACGCGGAGGTTCGGGCCGAACAGCTCGACTTCGTCGCCGACGGCGATGTCCGAACCGGTGGCATCGATCATCACCTGGTCCATGGTCACGCGGCCGAGGAGGGGGAAGCGGCGGCCGCGGATCACCACTTCGACACCCTTTCCCGAAAGGGAGCGCGGGTAGCCGTCGCCATAGCCGGCGCCGATCGTGGCGACGGTGGTCGGGCGGGTGGTGATGAACTCGCGCCCGTAGGACACGCCGTGGCCGGCGGGCAGCTCGCGGAGCAGGGTCACGCGCGACTTCAGGCTCATCACGTTGCGCAGCCGGTCCTGATGGCCGGTCAGCGGCGAGATGCCGTAGAGCATGAGGCCGGGACGGACGAGGTTGCAGGGCGAGTTGTCGTAGCCGAGCAGCCCGGCGCTGTTGGAGAGATGGATCCACTCGAAGCGCTCGCGGCCGCCGAGGTGCTCGACGATTTCCGCGAAGACGCGGAACTGCTCGCGGGTGAAGCTTTCATCCTCGTCGGCACTCGGCAGGTGCGAGCCGATGCCCTCGATCTCGAGGCCGGGCATGATCTCGATCTGCGGCAGGGCCGCGGGCAGGGCGTCGGGCACGAAGCCGCCGCGACCCATGCCGGTATCGACGGCGAGGTGGCACTTCAGCCGGGTGCCGGCGGCGGTGGCGAGTTCGGAGAAATGGCGGGCCTCGTCGAGGGACGAGAGGCAGGGGGTCCAGCCGCGGCCGACGATCTCGGCGCGCTCGGCCTCCCAGGTGGCGCCGAGCAGGTAGAGGCGGGTGGCCACCCCGGCGTCGGCGATGCGGCGGGCCTCGCCGACATTGGCGACGCCGAAGAACGCAATGTCCTCGCCGGCGAGCGTGCGGGCGATCTCCTCGAGACCATGGCCGTAGGCGCCGGCCTTGACCACCGCCATCACCCGGCAGCCGGAAACCTCGCGGGCGACGCCGAGGTTGTGGCGCAGCGCGTCGAGGTCGATTTCCGCCCAGGCGCGGGGTGGGGAAGTGGCGGGCATGGATTTGCTGCGGGAAGGGGAACCGCCAGGGCGGGCGGGTGCAAAGCAATTGTGACGGAGCGCCGGCTTCAGCCGACATCTTCGAACATGGTGACGTGAAGTGTCCGCGCGGGTCACGGGAACCGGACCGACAGCCGGGTGAGCCCGGCGCTCCTTTCCGGGGCCGACCTTGCGAGTTACTTCCGAAACTCCGGATGGCGGATGTCGATCGGGCGATTCTGCCAGACGGGGCGGGAC
Source organism: uncultured Verrucomicrobiae bacterium (assembly GCA_937957985.1). Lineage (GTDB taxonomy): Bacteria > Verrucomicrobiota > Verrucomicrobiia > Verrucomicrobiales > Akkermansiaceae > Haloferula. The sequence goes on along the minus strand of CALGOH010000006.1, from coordinate 28,685 downwards.
GGGTCGAAGAGGCGGGTGCCGTCGGGGAGGAGGATCTCGCCGGTTCGATCGACGGTGCAGGGATACTGGTGTCCGCCGACGAACCAGATCGCCACTCTGTTGCCGAGGGTGCGGTGGGCGAGGTGGGTTCCTGATTTCATGGGAGCCATCAGGAGCGGGCGCTCGGGATTTGACTCCGAGTGGAGCCCGTAGCCGTAGCTGATCCCGACCTCCCCCGGTTTGAGGGCCTCCAAAGTCAGCGGCGACACGATGCGATCGGGTTCTTCCGCTGCCTCCGGATGAGGCACGAGAAAGATGTCTTCGCTCTGGATGCCGTAGGCGATCAGTTGACGGAAGTAGTCGTTGGCGGTGCCAGTGGTTGGGCCGAGTTCGTTGCCGGTGGCATCAATCACGTTCTGTCGAGTGGCATCGGAGGGGAAGGAGCCGAAGTCTGCCTCAAACTCGAGAAGCGCGAGCGCAACAGAGGACATTTTCTTTGTCGCGGTCGCGAAGTCGGCTCGCTCATGCTGGCCCCTGGTCCAAGCCACCAAGAGCACCGCCGCCGTGCCCAGGATCACGACGAAGACAATCATTTCGCCGCGCTTGATCCGTTTCCCGGCGCCGGCCATGTCGGAATCCTCGATGAAGGAGCTGCGGGAAGCGAGGAATTTGGAGTGCGGAGGCTTGCCTCCGCTTTTGGAGTTGCCCGGCATGGATCTTTCCCGAGGTGTCCGGATCGCCTCCTCAAACCCGTCAATTTCAGCGACTTCCGATGGTCGGTCGGAAAGCGGAGGCAAGCCTCCGCACTCCAGATCCCCCCGCGGTTGACCCCCGGGGGGCGGGTTGCTAGCGTCCGCGCCCTTTTCCCGAGAATGAGCGCCGACTACAAAGACACGATCCTGCTGCCGCGCACGGATTTCCCCATGCGGGGGGATCTGGTCACGCGTGAGCCGGAGCGACTCGCCCGCTGGGAGTCCGCAGGTCTTTACGAGCGAATTATCGCCCGTCGCAAGGAGCAGGGAGCGCCGAAGTTCATCCTCCACGACGGCCCGCCCTTCGCCAACGGCGACGTGCACATGGGCACCGCGCTGAACAAGGTGCTCAAGGACCTCGTCGTGAAGTCGAAGACGATGGCCGGCTACGAGGCACCCTTCGTTCCCGGCTGGGACTGCCACGGGCTGCCGATCGAGTTCAAGGTGGTGCAGCAGACCCAGGGGCTGGAACCCGCCGAGATCCGCCGCCGCTCGACCGAGTTCGCGGAGAAGTTCATCGATGTCCAGCGCGGGTCGTTCAAGCGCCTCGGCGTCTTCGGCGACTGGGAAAATCCCTACCTGACCATGGATCCGGCCTACGAGGCCGAGATCGTGCGTGTCTTCGCCAAGCTGGTCGAGGACGGCGTGGTCTATCAGTCGAAGAAGCCGGTGCAGTGGAGCTACGGCGCCCACACCGCGCTGGCCGAGGCCGAGGTCGAGTACCAGGACAAGGTCAGCCCGTCGATCTACGTGAAGTTCGCGCTGACGCCGATGGCGGCGTCGAAGCTCGGCATCGGCAACGCCTCGATCGCGATCTGGACGACCACGCCGTGGACGCTGCCGGCCAACCTCGCGGTGGCGGTGCACCCGGACTTCACCTATGTCGTCGGCCAGTTCGCCGGCAACGGGCGAAAGGAGATCCTGGTCGTCGTGCGCGAGCTGGTCGACGAGCTGTGTGAAAAGACCGGGATGCGCCTGGACAGCGTGTTGAAGGAGCTGAAGGGCCGCGAACTCGAGCAGCTCGAGGCAAGGCATCCCTTCCTCGACCGCGCGTCGAAGATCATCCTCGGCAACTTCGTCACCACCGAGACCGGCACCGGGGCGGTGCACACCGCGCCGGGTCACGGGGCGGACGACTACGTGGTCGGTCGCCAGTACGGCCTCGACGTGCTGTCGCCGGTCGATGACGACGGCAATTTCACCGACGAGTGCGGCGTGCCCGAACTCGTCGGCAAGCACGTCTTCGAGAGCAACGAGCGGGTGATCGAGATCCTCGAGGAGAAGGGCGTGCTGCTGGCCCGCGAGGACTACGAGCACAGCTACCCGCACTGCTGGCGCTCGAAGACGCCGATCATCTTCCGCGCCGTCGAGCAGTTCTTCATCTCGATCGACTCCCTGCGCGACGCCGCGCTCGGCGAGATCGACAAGACCGAGTGGCTGCCCGCGTGGGGTCGCAACCGGATCCACGGCACGGTCGAGGCCCGGCCCGACTGGTGCATCTCGCGCCAGCGCACCTGGGGTGTGCCGCTGCCGGTGTTCTTCAAGGACGGCGAGGCGATCCTGTGCGCCGAGACTGCTCGCAAGGTGGCGGATCTGGTCGAAACGGAAGGCACCAACGTCTGGTTCGAGCTTTCCGACGACGAGTTGTGCGAGCGGCTGGGCCTGGAAAAGGGTCTGACGAAGTGCCGCGACACGCTCGATGTGTGGATCGACTCCGGCTGCTCGCACGTCGCGGTGCTCGAGAAGCACCCGGAACTGCATGCGCCGGCCGACCTCTACCTCGAGGCGACCGACCAGCACCGCGGGTGGTTCCAGAGCTCGCTGATGATGAGCGTGGCCTGGCGTGGCACGGCTCCCTACAAGTCGGTGCTCACCCACGGCTTCGTTGTCGACAAGGACAAGAAGAAGCTTTCGAAGAGCGAGGCCGAGAAGAGCGGCAAGCCGATCGACGCGGCGCACTTCTACGACAAGTACGGCGCCGACATCGTGCGGCTGTGGGTTTCCTCGGTCGACTGGCAGAACGAGGTGCCGTTCGGCGAGGATCTCTTCAAGCAGGTGGCCGAGCCCTACCGTCGCCTGCGCAACACCCTGCGGATCCTGCTCGGCAACCTCGAGGGCTTCGATCCGGCCGACGACCGGGTGGCGGCGAGCCACATGCCGGCGCTCGACCAGTGGATCCTGGAAAGGCTGCACGCGGTGGTGGGCGAGTGCCGCAAGGCCTATGAGCGCTACGAGTTCCGCAAGGTCTTCAGCGAGCTGAACCAGTTCTGCGCGACGGACCTTTCGGCGGTGTACATCGACGCCACCAAGGACCGGATGTACTGCGACGCGGCGAAGTCGGTGCGGCGCCGGGCGACGCAGACGGCGATGTACGACATCTTCAGCAGCCTGACCCGCCTGCTGGCGCCGATCCTGGCGTTCACCGCGGACGAGGCGTGGGAATTCGCGCCCTTCACCGATGGCAGCGTGCACGAGCAGGACTTTCCCGAGCCCGACCCGGCCTTCGCCGGCGATGACGCCACGCGGAAGATCAGCCGTCTCTTGGAAATCCGCCACGACGTGCAGACGGCGATCGAGGAGCAGGTCAAGGCCAAGGCCTTCAAGAAGAACAACGAGGCGGCGGTGAAGGTGGTGGTGAAGGAAGGCGAGCCCGCCTACGACCTGCTCAACGACGAGAACTTCGCCAAGGAGTTCTTCATCGTGGCGGACTTCGAGGTGACGGTCGGTTCCGAGTTTTCAGTGAAAGTCGCGAAGTCGGAGCACGAGATGTGCCCGCGTTGCCGCCGCTACGAGCCGCTCGTCGATGAGGTGTGCGAGAGGTGCGCCGGCGTGGTGGCGAGGGCGTAGGCCGGGCGGCGCCCGGAGTGCCAAGTGAGAAGTGCCAAGTGAAAAGTGACGATCAGCAGCCGGAGGCTGAAGAGAAGAGGATGAGGCTGTGGCCGTGGCTGGTGGGCCTGACCCTGCCGCTCTACGTGCTCGACCAGGTGACGAAGTTCTGGGTGATCCGGACCTTTTCGGATCCGCCATCGACGATGAATCATTCTCCCGATCCGCCGATCGAGGTGATCCCCGGCTTTCTCAACTGGGTGCGGGTTCACAACCAGGGCGTGGCCTTCGGCATGGGCAACGGGACCGAGTGGGCTCCGCTGGTGTTTCCCTTCATCTCGCTGGTGGCTTTCGTGCTGATCACGATCGGGCTCCGGACGCGCTTTTTCGTCGGCAAGGTCGGCATGCTGGCCGTGGCGTTGCTGCTCACCGGCATCTGCGGCAACCTGACCGACCGGTTGATCCAGGGGTCGCTGCTGGAGGAAATGCAGGGAGCGCCATTGTGGGAGCGGCTGAAGGCGGGCTACGTGGTGGATTTCATCGACGTGATCGTGCCGTTCACGAACGGCTGGCACTGGCCTTCGTTCAATGTGGCGGACTCCTGCATCTGCATCGCCGCGGTGCTGCTTTTCATCAGCGGATGGAAGGCGGAGTCGAAGGACTGACGGCGGGCTTGCCACGGCTCGCCCTGATCGGGGAGACTGCCATCCGTGAGGAGGGGGCTTTTCGCGCTGCTTTGGCTGACCGGATGGTCGTTCGCGCAGGAACTGGATGTCCCTGTCGCCGCGAGGCCGGAGAGCGGACTGCTCGACGAGGCCAGGCTGTTTGTTTCGGCACCGGAACGAAAGGAGGCGATCGAGAGTCGGATCGGCAGTCATTTCGAGAAGACCGGGTTCCGGGTGTGGGTGGCGGTGGTCGACAGCCTGATCGGCCGCACGGTGTTCCAGGAAACCCAGCGCCTGCGCGACGCATGGCTGGAGGGAGAACCGGGACTGGTGCTGGTTTACGAGGCCGACAGCGGCGATTGGGAGATCGGCTGGTCGGAGAGGTCGATCCGGTCCGGCGGTAGCGAGCTGCCGGCGGTGGGCCCGTCGGATGTCGGGCCGCAGCAGCGGGTGGCGATCATGAGTGAACTTAGGGCGCTGCCCGAGCCCGGACTGCGCTCGGCGGAGGACGCCGAGCGCTTGATCGATGCCCTGATGAGCGCGCTCGAGGTGCAGGCGGCGCCGGAAGCGCCCCGGCGCCATCTCGGCCGGCTGTTGCTGCTCGGCCTCGGTCTGGCCTCGGCCCTGCTGCTGGTGGCGCTTCTGGTCGCGGCGGGGGTCCGGCGGGCGGACCGGCGGTCACAGGACCGGCTCTACTTTCCCGAGATCCGGGTCGGCGAGCGGCTCAAGGCACCCCGGGGCGGGGGGGTGGTCAGTTCGCGGAGCTTCGGCTCTTCCGCTTGAGCTTGGGCGGCCGGATCGGCAGCGTGTCGGGCAGCAGGGCGGAGAAGGCGTGTACCAGAGGGTAGGCGATGAATGCCAGGAAGATGCCGGCCAGCAGGAAGCCGATGATGAAGTCGGCCCCCCACTGCGGCAGGGTGAACTGACCGATCCGGGGAATGGTCACCTCGAGGTTTTCGCGGAGCCAGGCGCCGATCCTGACCTGGGAGATGCGGATGAAGGGCTCGGTGAGCGGATTGCTAACGAAGCAGGCGGCGACGGCGAAGGGCACGTTGACCCGAAAGCGGACGGCGACGGCGGCGGCCGCGACGGTCTGCATCGGCATCGGCATCATGGCGAAGAAAAAGCCGATGGAGAGGCCGCCGGCGACCGTGTCGCGGCACGGGTGCCACAGCGAACGGTCGGTCAGGCGGGCGCGCACCGGCTGCCACCACTTGAACCGGCGCAACCGGCGGTGCCGGATCAGGCGATGCACCCGCCGCACGAGGCGCAGGTAGCGAACTTTCCAGATCCGGGAGGGCATGGAAGAGAGTCCCCCTTACCATGTTCCGAATCAATGGCAAATGCCTTGCGGGACGGCCCGGACGCCGCATGCTGCGGGCCGCCACGATGAATCCATTGGAAGCCTTCCTGCTCGGCGTGATCGAGGGCGTGACCGAATACCTTCCGGTCAGCTCGACCGGTCACCTGATCGTCGCGCAGCGCTTCATGGGCATCGGTCTCGAGGGCGAGGACAAGCAGGCGGCCGATTGCTTCGCGATCTGCATTCAGGCCGGCGCGATTCTGGCGGTGCTCGGACTCTACTGGCCGCGGGTGATGCAGATGCTCCGTGGTCTGGTCGGCAAGGATGCCGAGGGCCTGAAGCTGGTGGGCGCGATGGTCGCGGGCTTTCTCCCGGCGGCGGTGATCGGGATCGCGGCCAACGACTGGATCGAGGCGCGGCTTTTCGGCCTCAAGCCTGTCGTCGGCGCCTGGCTGGTCGGTGGGGTGGGCATTCTTTTCGTCGATCGCTGGATGAAGCGCGGCGGCGGCACCCGTGGCAGGGAACTGGCGGAGATCACCTGGAAGATGGCGCTGGTGATCGGCTTCGCCCAGTGCGTCGCGATGTGGCCGGGGACGAGCCGCAGCCTGATGACCATCATCGGCGGCGTGCTGGTCGGCCTCAGGCTCGCGGCGGCGGTCGAATTTTCGTTCCTGCTCGGGGTGGTCACGCTCACGGCGGCGACCGCGAAAAAGGCGGTGTGGCCGATCGAGGGACTCGCGGAGCGGTATGACAGCACCTTTGGCGGAGCCCTGCTGATGTGGGACCACTACGGGCTGTTGCCGCTGCTGATCGGGGTGGTCGCCGCCACCGTGTCGGCGGCCTTGGCCGTCAAGTGGATGGTCGCCTACCTCAACCGCCGCGGGCTCGGGGTGTTCGGCTGGTATCGGATCGCGGTCGGGATCGGCGTGGGAATCCTGATCTTCTCGGATTTCCATGGTTTCGGCTCGGCCTGAGGCGGACCGGATTTCACTTGCCCGCGACCCGGTCGGAGCGTGGACTTGGGGAGTGATTTCCCTCCGGAAAATCCCTGCCCTGCTGATCTTCGGGCTGTCGCTGGTGCTGAGCACGGGCGCGGCATCCGCGAAGACCGTGCGAATCCCGATCGCCGACGGCTTCGACTTCCCGGTCGGCAAGCCCGACGCCGGCGGCTACTCCAAGGCACGCGGCCTGCGCCTGCGGTCACCGAAGCACTACGGGGAGGATTGGAACGGCCGCGGCGGCGGCAACACCGACATCGGCGATCTGGTTTACTCGATCGGCAACGGCATCGTCGTGTGGGCCTACGACGTGCGGGGTGGCTGGGGGAATGTCGCGATCATCCGCCATGCCTACCGCGATCCGAAGACCGGCCAGGTGCGCTACTGCGATTCGCTCTACGGCCACCTGCGCGACATGCATGTGAAGGTCGGGCAGGAAGTGAAGCGCGGCGACAAGGTCGGCACCATCGGCACCAACCGCGGCATGTACGCCGCTCACCTGCACTTCGAGATCCGACACAACCTGAGCGTCGGCATGCACCGCAACAACGTGGCCAGCGACTTGTCGAACTGGGCGGACCCGACGGACTTCATCAACAAGTACCGTCGCCTGAACCGGGAGTGGGGGAAGCAGGCCGTGCCGGTCGGCACCTTCAAGGAATACAAGGGATTCCGGGGGCTCTGAAGCCATGGCGATCCGCGCGAAGGGGCAGGGCTGGCAGTTCGTCGCGCTGATCGTGGTCGCGCTGGCGGTGTGGGGCATCGAGCGCTGGAAGCCCGGGTTGCTGCGAGGTTTGCGGGACCGTCCCGCCGCAGCCGGTGCTCCGGCGGTGGTCGGCGGCTACGAGCGGATCGAGGGTTGCACCTGGGTCGACCACCGCGGCAACGATGGCGACAGCTTCCGGCTCAGGCTGCCGGATGGGCGGGTCGAGCAGTTTAGGCTGTATTTCGCCGATTGCCCGGAAAGCGCGTTCCGGTCCTATGGTGGCGGGAGGAACAACCACGATCGCATCCACGAGCAGGCGCTGGAGTTCGGGGTGAGCGACGACCAGGCCGTGGCCATCGGAAAGGAAGCGAAGCGCCGGGTTGAGGGGATTTTGCGCGGGGGCCCGATCACGATTTTCACCGGGTGGGACGATCCCTTCGGCGACCGCCGGTATCACGCCTTTGTCGAGACGCCGGAGGGCTGGCTGCACGAGCTGCTGGTGCGCGAGGGCTTGGCACGCGTCCACACCAAGGGGGCGATGCTGCCGGACGGCACCCCGGAGGCGGACCAGACGCGCCGCCTGGAGGAGCTCGAAAGGGAGGCGCGGCGATGAAATTGATCGAGGCATCGAGGGAGCTGACCGCCGCGCTCAAGCCGCTGCGCTTTTCGAAGGCAAGCCATGTCTACCTGCCCACCGACTATGCCCGCAGGCCGCACGAGGAGTACCTCCGCCGCTTCGGTGAGGGAACGAAGCGGGTGCTCTTCCTCGGCATGAACCCCGGCCCGTGGGGCATGGCCCAGACCGGCGTGCCCTTCGGCGAAATCCCGGCGGTGCGGGACTGGATGGGCATCGAGGAACCGGTCGGCAAACCCGACCTGGAGCATCCCAAGCGCCCCATCACCGGCTTCGCCTGCGAGCGCTCGGAGGTCAGCGGACGACGGCTCTGGGGCTACTTCGCGGGAAAGCATCCGAACGCGCAGGATTTCTTCGCGGATCATTTCGTGGCGAACTACTGCCCGCTGGTCTGGATGAGCGGGACCGGAGCGAACATCACCCCGGACAAGCTCCCCGCCGCGGAGATGGCGCCGGTCGAATCCGCGTGCCTCGCCCATCTGGTGAAGGTGCTCGAACTACTGCGTCCGCAGTATCTGATCGGAGTCGGCGCCTACGCCGAGGGCAAGCTCGCGGAGGCCGCCGGCATCGTCGGCAGCGGAGCGGTCATCGGCCGCGTGCTCCATCCGTCCCCGGCTTCGCCCGCTGCCAACCGCGGCTGGGCCGAGGCGGCGGAGAAACAGCTCGGGGCGCTGGGCGTGTAGGGGGGAGTGGCTCCTTTCAGGAGCCATGATGGACGGGCGGGCGATCTCCTGATCGCCCGAGCGGCTTGAAAGCCGCCCACCCCGCCACCATGGCGCTTGGAAGGCGCCACTCCCATCTTCACCCATCCGGTGCGAAGGGATCGAACGGCTCGGTCGGTTCCGGGTCGCGCTTGACGGGATGCTCCGTTTCCTCGGCAAGAATGGGCTTCTGGTGCATGAGGAAAAGCTCCTGGTAGCCCGCCTCACCCTCCAGCACCGGCATGCCGAGGCTCCTGAAGAGCGCGGCGAAGGCCTCCCAGTCGAGTTCCTTGTTTGGATGCGCCGGACGTGCGCGGAAGTCGGCGCAGGAGAGACAGATGTCGATCGACGCCAGCGGCTTCCATTCCTTGTCGTAGAAGACGAGCGCGTGGTGGGGGTCGTAGCAGTCTTCCTCCTGTTCGATCGGCTCCTTTTCCGGGTTCAGCAGCGCGAGCAGCCGCTTGGCCTGCCCCGGCATCAGGTTGCGGGTGAAGGGGGCGATGATGCCGCGGTGGTGGGTGCCGTCCGCGAAGACGATCTCGCTGCCGCGGGAGTCCCGGGTGGAGTCGTAGCAGTAGGCGACGACATGAGCATATTCGACCGGCGGCCAGCTTGGCGTTTCCGCGGCGGCGACCGACCCGATCAGGACGAGCGGGAAGAAGAGTTTCATCAGAATCCCAATCTGGGATCCGCAGGGCTTGGAGACAAGTCCGGGCATGCATCGACGCGTTCGCCACCGGAGCGCCCGGTCACCCGCTCCAGTCCTCCCATTTGAGACCCTCAACCTGCGAGAAGTCGCGCGCGTTCAAGGTGGCGACGATCAGGTTGTGGCGGATGGCGGTAGCCGCAATCAGCAGGTCGAGGTCGTGGATCATCCTGCCGAGCTGCCGCTGCCGCGCTTTCATCAGTGAAAAGCGCGACCAGACCGATTCGTCGGCGGGAAGACAAGCCAGCCGGGTCCTGAGGTTCTCGCGATAGATCCGCCAGCGTTGCGGCCGGTCCTCCAGGTGCAGGCCCCACTCGACCTCCGCGCGGGTCACGATCGAGATCCGGCAGGCATCGTCGCCGACCCTTTGCCAGCGTTCGAGAGCGGCCAGCACCGCCCGGCGCCTCAGAAACTGGGAATAGACGGAGGTATCAAGGAGCCACGTCATCGTCTTCCAGGGCGTGACTTGTCCGGCTGCTGCGCTCGCGCCACACTTCCGGGAAATCGGCGGCATCGGAGACCTCGGCGTCGGTCCAGTTCTTCCACGCCTCAAGAACATCGCCTGAAGGCCTGCGATCGGATTCCGGACTGGAGATGACCACCAGGGGCTTGCCGCGTTTGCAGACCGTCACCGGTGTCCCCGTCCGGGCCACCCGCTCGCAGATGCTGCTCAGCTTGGTCTTCGCCTCAAAGATGCCGATCTCTTCCACAAGACCAACCAACCAGATGGTTGGTTGATTGGCAAGTTTCGAAAGAACGGAGGCGGAACAGGGCGATCAAGCCAGGGAGGAATAGGTTGCTTGATGGAGAGGATTGAAAGGATGAACTTGATGAGATTTGAGATCTGAAACTTCGACGACGCGCAGATCCTCCGATCAGACGCCGGAAACCGGAAATTGAATCCCCTTCATCCTGTCCATCATGCACCCCAATTCCCAGCGCTCCGCATGGTTCTTTCCCTTGCTTGATCGCTCTGGGAGGCGGGAGTGGGAGAATTCAGGGAAAGCGGCACTTTTTCCTTTCATGTTCAGAAGTTTCAGATAATACTGAAAACAACGAAAGAAGCTGACAATGAAACTGCCGGACGAACTGAAGAGCATCGAGGTGTTTTACGATGGCCGTTGCGGGATGTGCTGCACGTTCCACGAGTGGATCAACCGTCAGCCGAGGGCGTTCCTGATCGAGTTCATCCCTTACCAGGCGGCGGATGCCGAGCGGCGCTTTCCCGGGCTGAACACGCTCGATCCTGCCCGGGAGATGGTGGTGCGGAGGATGCCGAGCGGCGCTTTCCCGGGCTGAACACGCTCGATCCTGCCCGGGAGATGGTGGTGCGGACCGACCGGGGCGCGATCTTCCGCGGGGCCGAGGCCTGGGTGCTGTGCCTCCACAGTTGCCGCAATCACCAATCCACCGCCCGCCGCCTCGCGGGTCCGGGTTTGCTTCCGGTTGCCATCCGGGCGTGCCGGGTCCTGGCCGCGAACCGCCACTCCCTGAGCAAGGTCTTCTTCCGCAAAAAGGACCGGCAGGTGAGGGAGGAGCTGCACCGGATGGAGGGAGCCGAGTGAGAGGGAGGTCGCTGCGTCGGCCTGTGATCACGAAAGGCTCCGATGGAAAGGCTGCTTGAGACAGGCTTGGCGGTGGCGGGGTGGTCGTTGGTCGCCCTGTGCGTCGGGAGTCTCTGGATTCCCCAAGTGCTTGGCTGGCGTGATCGCCTGCGCGGACTTCCTCCGCTGATGCGGGAGATGTGGTGGACCTACTCCGCCTACGTCTGGGCCAGTCACGCCTTCTTTGCGGTCCTCGCGCTGGGTTTCGGCGATTGGCTGATGGGTGGGAGTGGCGCGGCCACGGCAATGAGTTCATTCATGTATATCTGGTGGGCGGTTCGTCTGTGGCTCCAGTTCTTCGGCTTCGACCTGAGTGAAGCGGAGTCAAGCCGGGGCAAGAGGGTCGCCAAGCACCTGCTGACCGCGCTTTTCATCGGACTCGTGGCTCTCAACGGCGCACTGGTGGCGTGGAATATTGGGTGGCTGAGGCAGTGGGAGACAGGCTGATGCTGGCAATCGCGGGCCTTTATCTGATGGCGGTCCTGTCCGGCCGCTTGCTGGCGGTCCTGTCGAAGTCGACCGTGAGGCAGGTGGCTGGATGGTCGCTGACGGGAATCCTGGTGTGGCTGGGCCATCGGGTGCTGGAGGATCGGGAGGCGCTGGCGCGGATGGTGGGCATCTGCGTCGTGTTGCTCGGCGGCATGAAGGCCACGGTATACGCCGAGTGGGCCGTGGGGAAACGGCTCACGATGCGGCGATATGTTGTTTTTGCCGTCCTATGGTTCGGGATGAATCCCGGGGATTTCGTCCGGCGAGTGAGCGGACTCGGATGGAAGCGGGATCTGCTCGTCGGGGTGTTGTTGACGATCACTGGAACCGGGTTGGCGTGGTGGGTCTGGTGGTCCGGCTGGCGGCAGGTCGTGCTGATGTTCGTGCCGCTTAGCATCGCCTTTCATTTCGGGATCCTGCGGATGCTCAAGGCCTTCCTACGGCTGGCCGGATTTCCGGTGAGAACCCTGTTCGGCAACGTGCTGGCCACGAACGGCATGGCCGACTTCTGGGGCCGGCGCTGGAATGCCGGCTACACACAGATGATGCAGCGGCTGGTCGGGAGGCCCGTCGGGAGTCGCTGGGGCCCGGCGGCGGGGCTTTTGGCGGTGTTCCTCGTCTCGGGACTGCTCCACGAGTGTGCCATCACGCTGCCCGTGCAGACGGGATTCGGATTGCCCACGGCTTATTTTCTTCTTCAGGGCATCCTGACACTTGGGGAGAAGCGTCTTGGCCGGGCCGTGGGCGCGATCCCGACCCTCCTCGCCGTAGGGCTGCCGCTCGGACTACTGTTTCCGCCAGTGTTCCGCAGAGAAGTGATGGAGCGGTGTCTCGAGCTTTTCCGCCACTTGTAACCCGCGCGGGACTCACACCGGCACGGTCATGCCTTCGGCTTCGGCAATCCGTTGCTGGTTGGCGTCGAGGGTGAGGAACGCCTCCGCGCCCAGATGGATGGCGGTGGCGACGTGAAGGAGGTCCGCGAGTCGATGCCCGTGGCCGGTGGTGTGCCTGGCGCTCAGGTCCTCGGCGATGCGATGGACGTCGGCCCAGTCGGGGGCGACCACCTCAAGCTCGCCGCCGGAGAGGTCCGCCTGAAGTGCCCGCAGCATCGCCGTGCCCTCGCGCTCGCTGAAGCCCTTGGACCGGTCTCGTGCGAAGAGCCTGGTCTGCAACCGGACCGATTGGCGGAATTCCAGCAGCAGGAGGGTGGAGACGGGCAGCGGGCCGGAGAAGGTTTCGAGAAACGCGTCGGCCCGGTGGGAATTCGCCTGCTCCCTGTAACTCGCGCAGAGGAAGGAGGTGTCGGGGAACACCATCATCCCTGCTCGCCTTCGAGTTCATACTCGCGCATCGCCCGCACCTCCTCTTCGGAAAAGCAGCGGTCGCCCCAGATCTCCTTGCGCCGAGCCGCCCAGTCCACCTTGCGCCGAGGCTCCGTCGCGGTCCGCGGCGTGGCCGAAAGATAGCCGATCGGCTTGCCGCGCTTCTCAATGCGGATCTCCTCGCCCTCGCCAAGCCAGCTTTCGACCTTCGAGAAGTTGTTCCGCAGGTCGCGGACGGTGACGGTTCTCATGTGGACAAAATATGTCCACATACTTGTTGATGTCAATGCTGGCGGCTACCGCAGCAGGTTCCACGCGGTGACCAGGGCCTTGAGGCCGGCCATTTCGATCGAGGGATCGATGCCGCAGCCCCAAAGGATTCGGCCGTCGTCGTGCTGGACCTGCACGTAGGCCGCGGCGGTCGCGTCGGAGCCGCCGCGCACGGCGTGGGAGCGGTAGTCGGTGACCTTGATGTCCTTCATCCCCGCGTTTTCCAGCGCGTGGACGAAGGCGTTGATCGGGCCGTTGCCGTTGCCGGCGATGCGCTTCTCCTCGCCGTCGATCACGACGGACGCCGAGCAATCGACCCGGCCCTTTTCCACGGTGTGGTGGACCAGTTCGTAGTCGGTGACGGCGAGCGGCGTCTCGACGTTCACGAAGAGTTCGTGGAAGGCGTCGTGGATCTCGTCGGCGGTCAGTTCGCGGCCGCGCTGGTCGGCGAGGTCGTAGATCGTCTTGCCGACCTGCGGATGCATGGTCTTGGGCAGGTCGAGACCGTGCTCGCGGTCGAGGACCCAGGCGACGCCGCCCTTTCCGGACTGGGAGTTGATGCGGATGATCGCCTCGTAGGAGCGGCCGACGTCCTGCGGGTCGATGGTCATGTAGGGCACCCCCCAGGCGAGGTCCGGCGTGTCCTTGACTTCCTTCTCCCGGCGGTCGAGGCCCTTCTTGATCGCATCCTGGTGGGAGCCGGAGAAGGCGGTGAAGACCAGCTCTCCGGCATAGGGCAGGCGGTCGGGGATGCTCATCCGGGTGACCCGCTCGTAGGTTTCGCGCAGGGTCGGCAGGTCGGAGAAATCGAGGCCGGTGTCGATGCCGTGGCTGTTCATGTTCAGCGCGACGTTGACGATGTCGAGGTTGCCGGTGCGCTCGCCGTTGCCGAAGAGCGTGCCTTCCACGCGGTCGGCGCCGGCCATCAGGGCCAATTCCGTCGCCGCGGTGCCGGTGCCGCGGTCGTTGTGGGTGTGCAGCGAGATCAGGAGCGAGTCGCGGTTCTTCAAATGACGGCCCATCCACTCGATCTGGTCGGCGTGGACGTTCGGCGTGGTCCATTCGACCGTCGCCGGCAGGTTGACGATCATCTTCCGCTCCGGCGTCGGCTGCCAGACTTCGCCGACGGCGTTGCAGCATTCCAGGGCGAACTCCAATTCGGTGTCGGAGAACGACTCGGGCGAGTACTGCAGCATGACCTCGGTGTTGGGGACGCTGGGAACGAGTTCCTTCACCAGCTTCGCGCCGGCCACGGCGATGTCGCGGATCTGCACGCGCGAAGCGTCGTTGAAGGTCACGCGGCGCTGCAGCGGCGAGGTCGAGTTGTAGATGTGGACGATGGCCCGTTTCGCCCCGGCGATGGCCTCGAAGGAGCGGCGGATCAGGTGCTCGCGGGTCTGGACGAGGATCTGGATCGTGACGTCGTCGGGGATGCGGCCCTCCTCGATGAGGCGGCGGCAGAAGTTGAACTCGGTCTCGGCGGCCGAGGGGAAGCCGATCTCGATCTGCTTGAAGCCGATGCGGCAGAGCAGGTCGAAGAACTCGAGCTTCTCCTCGACGGACATCGGCTGGGGCAGCGCCTGGTTGCCGTCGCGCAGGTCCACCGAGCACCAGACAGGGGCGCGGTCGATCGTCCGGTCCGGCCAGGTGCGGTCGGGCAGGGCGATGGTGGGGAAGGGACGGTATTTTTTCAGGGATGACGGGTGCATCGCGGGGAAATGGCGAATGAAGAATGGTCGAATGACGAGGACGGGCCGCGACGGAGCGCGGGGAGCCGAAAGGTGGCCGTGAGGGAAAAAGAAAACTCAGCGGGTGGCCAGCCCTAGAAGGAGGGCGGGAAGCAAAAAGATGCCGCGGAGGATGAAAGTCATCGCCGCGAGGGATGCGCGACGCGGAGTGCTTTGTCGAGGGGGAAGTTGCCGGTGTTTCCGTGTTTCCGTCAGCGGGCCGTGCGGCTATCTGGGGGCGGTGCGCGAGCTGGTGCTGAACGAGGAGATCTACGAACGCGTGATCGAGGGGATGGTCCCCGTGGCCCGGCGGTTCGTTTGGATCGTGACGGCCGATATCAAGGACCTGCACGTCGTCCGCGGGCGGCGCTCGCTGCCCTTCCTGTCGGTGCTCGCCGGTCTCGTGGAAAGCGGGGTGGCGGTGCGGCTGATCCACGCCAAGGAACCCGGCCCGCGTTTCCGCGAGGATTTCGACCGCCATCCGGTGCTGGTCGAGAGCGACCTCTTCGAGCGGGCGCTGTGCCCGCGGGTCCACACCAAGGCGGTGATCGTCGATGGCGAGCGGATCTTCGTCGGGTCACCGAACCTCACCGGCGCCGGGATGGGCGCGAAGCATCCGGACCGGCGGAATTTCGAGGCCGGATTCGTGAGCGACGAGCGGGCCGACGTGCGGCGGTTGATGGCGTGGGCGGACGAGCTCTTTCTCGGCGGGTATTGCGGGCGCTGCCGCCTGCGCGACCGCTGCCCGGACCCGCTGGACGGCTGATTTTTGGAACTTGGCACGTCGACCTTGGAACCTAGCTTGTCCGGCGTGTTCCAGATCGTCTTCAACGAGATCAGCGCGGCGGAGATTTCGCGGCTCGACACCCTCGAGCAGTTGGAGCTGTTCGACGAGTTCAAGGTGAACCAGTCGGACCTCGACCAGCTCGACGGCGACCGCTTCGGCAAGATCGAGCGCGACGGGAAGACGCTCTATCGGTTCCGGACGAAGGACTGGCGGCTCTATTTCGAGGTGAAGGACAACGCGGTGGTGGTCCACCGGGTGCTCCACAAGGGGACGTTCTCCGATTTCGTCTTCCGCTCGAACATCCCTCTCGCCGAGGACGAGGAACTCGCCGAATCGAAGCATTTCTGGAAACTCATCGACGAAGGCCGGGCCGCCAGGCGCGTTTGAGAACGCGGGGATCTTTTTGCTTTCCGTGGAGTCGTCGGGGCCTGCTAGAGTTCGCCTAGATGAAGTGGGTGCTCTACGTGGTGTTCGGTGCGTTGATTGCCCTCGGCTGGGTGTTATTCATGAAGCAGGGGGAGGATCGAATCGCCGAGCTGGAGCGTGAGATCAGCCAGATCGAGGAGCTGGGATACCAGGATCAGATGGAACGCATCCCTTCGATGAGGGACGAGATCGAGAACATCGGCAGCGGCAAGACACTGAAGGGAATCCTGATGGCCATCCTGACGGCCGGGCTGGTCGGAATCGTTTTCGTCATCGATATCCTCCCGACCCTCGCCCACAAGTTCACCCACGCGGTCTACGACAGCGGCGAGGAGGTCGAGCAGGATCCCATGCACGACGCCCGCGCGTTGCTGGCCCAGGGCGAGTATGAGGAGGCGATCGCGGCATTTCGGGATGCCGCGGCATCCGATCCCTTGAACCGTCTGCCCTACGTCGAGATCTCGAAAATCCAGCGCGATTACCTGAGGGACCCCGAGGCTGCGGTCGAGACGCTCCGGACGGCGATCGAGGGCCAGGAATGGGGGGTCAGCGATGCCGCCTTCCTGATGTTCAGGCTCGCGGAGGTCTACGACGCGAATCTCGAGGACCGCTCCTCGGCGGCGGCGATCATGCAGCAGGTGGTCGACCAGTTTCCGGAAACCCGCCACTCCGCGAATGCCCGGCACAAGCTTCACGAGTGGGGCTTGGCCTGACCGGGCGCGCAGGCAGGTCGAGCGCCGCCCGCTGCTCTGGCTGGCGCTTTTCGGTCTCGGAGGGGTGCTGGCCGGTGATGGCGGCTGGGGAGTCGGGCTCTTTCTGATCGCGGCGCTGCTGGTGGTGCTGGCGATCTCGGGAAAGCGATGGCTGCTGGCCGGCGGCTTGATGCTCTGCGTCATGGCGGGGTTTCTCCATCACCACGATGCGGTTCAGCGGCGCGCGATGCGGGAGGATCTCGGAGCGGGGCGGCAGGCGACCTTCGACCTGCGCCTGCTTGAGGAACCGGCGGCGGCAGGGCGGGGGTGGGCGGCGGTCGCCCAGCGCCTCGATGGCCCCGGACGCGTGCGGCTGCGGGCGGGTGGGGCCTTGCCGGAGCGCGGTTCGGTGGTGAGGGCCTCGGGTCGGCTGGTGCCACCCGGTCCGCCGCGGAATCCGGGCGAGTTCGACCGTCGTCCGTGGCTCGATCGCAGCGGCGTGTTCGCCGAAATGGAAGGCGGTGCCGGCGTCGAGGTGCTGCGCGGGCCGCCCGCATGGCGGCGGCAGGCGGAAAAGGTCCGCTCCGGTTTCCGCGAGGCGGTCACCCGCGGGCTCGATCCGGTTTCCCGCGAGGCGGCGGTCATCCGGGCGGTGGTGCTCGGCGACCGGCCCGGGGACGAGATGCTCATCGAGCCGTTCCGCTTCACGGGCACGCTGCATGTCTTCGCGGTGAGCGGCCTGCATGTCGGCATGGTCGGCCTGCTCGGGTGGCTGGCGATGCGGTTGCTCGGCGTGCCACGGCGGGCGGCGCTCATTCCGCTGGTCCTGATGATGTTCGGCTACGCGTGGCTCACCGGGCTCAAGCCGCCGGCGGTGCGCGCGGCCTGGATGGCGGCGGTGGTGCTCGGCGCGTTCTGGTTCCGCCGTCGGCCCGATGTCGCCAATGCCCTCGGGCTCGCGGCGCTGCTGGTGCTGCTCACCGACGGCGACCTGGTCTTCACCGCCGGGGTGCAGCTTTCCTTCGGCGTGGTGGCGGTCATCGGTCTGGGCCACCGCCCGGTCTCGAGGCTGTGGGCGTGGATGCGGCGCGAGGAAAACTATCTTCCCCGCGCGCTTTACGGTCCCTGGCGCGAGCGTTGGTTGCGGGTGCGCCGGGGCACCGCGGACTCGCTGACCGTTTCGACCTCGGCATGGCTCGGCTCGGCGCCGCTGACGCTCTGGCATTTCGGCATCGTCACGCCGATCTCGATCATCGCCAGTGTGGTCCTCTCGCTGCTGGTGCTGCCGATGCTGGGAATCGCGCTTGTCTCCGGAGCGCTGTCGTTCCTCCCGCCCGTGAGCGAGGTCCTCAACCGCGGAAACGCCGGCCTCGCCAGCGGGCTGGTCGGTCTGGCCGAGGCCGGCGCGCGGGTGCCGGGCGGGCACTTCGAGGTTCCGCGCGACCGACCGGGCGAGGAGTTCCTGCTCGTCTTCGACCTCCAGGACGACGGGGCGGCCTGCTGGCATGGCGCGGGGGAAACGCTCGTGATCGACGGCGGATCGCGGCGCGGGTTCGAATACGTGGTGCTGCCGGCGCTGCGGCGGATGGCCCTGCGGCCCGGCTCGATCGTGGCGACGCATCCGGATGGCGGTCATGTGGGAGGCTTCATCGAAATGCTCGACGCCTTCCCGGTGCGGCGCGGACTGGTCCCGGTCCACCGGGCGCTCGGGGCGAACTACCGCGATTTCCTCGCCGCCGCGGAGTCGCGCCAGGTGCCGCTTTTCCTGGGTGAAACCGGTCGCCGGTATCCGGTGGCGGAAAGCACCTGGCTGGAGGTGGTTCGCGCTCCCGACCCGTGGAACTGGCACGATCTCGCCGACAACCGCGCGATGCCCGTGCGGCTCCACTGGCGCGGCTGGCGGATTCTTTTCATGGGCGACTCCGGCTGGACGACCGAGCGGGCGATGCTGGGCTCAGGTGCGGATCTGGCCGCCGACGTGGTCGTCGCGGGTCGTCACGAGCACGATCTTTCCCTGGGCTCGGCCTTCCTCGACGCGACGGATGCCCGGGCGGTCGTCGCCACCCACGCCGACTTTCCGCCCGAGGAGGCGATCCCGCCGTCGTGGCGGCGGGCCTGCGAGGCGCGCGGCATTGCCGTCTTTCATCAGGGCGAAAGCGGCGCGGTGAGCGTCACGATCGGGGAGGAAACCCTGCGGCTCGAAGGCTACGTCGATGGCCGCTTGCTCGAACTCCGTCGTTGAGGGCGCGCTCTCACTCCGCCTTCCTCAAGCGCATCGACTGCAGGCCTTTCCCTTCGCTCTCCCACAACACCTGGAAATCCGTTTTCGGGTAGAAGAACGCATCCTCGGGCCATGCCAACCGCTCGAACCTCCCGAATTCCGCCACCTGCTCCTCGGCCCACTCGAAGTACTCGTCGTGATCGGTCTTGAAAAGGAACTCGCCGCCCGGCTCGAGCACCCGCTCGACCGCTTCGAGAAACTCCCGCTGGATCAAACGCCGCCGGTGGTGCCGCGCCTTGGGCCACGGGTCGGGACACAGCAGGTGCAGCCGCGAGACGCTGGCCGGCCCCAGCAGCCACTCGACCGTGTAGCGGCTCTCCAGTCGCAGCACCCGCAGGTTGTCCAGACCCGCGCGCCCGGCCCTGCGGCAAACCTTGCGCACCCGCCCCAGCAGGCGCTCGACGCCGAGGAAATTCCGCTCCGGATGGTGGTCGGCCATTGCCAGCAGGAACGAGCCGTCGCCGCAGCCGAGATCGACCTCCAGCGGCCGGTCGTCCGGGAAGATCTCCCGCTTTTCCACTCGCCGGAAGTAGTCGGACGGCATGAACTCATGCCTCTCGGGAAGCCGCGGGGCGGTGGGGCGCTCGCTCATCCGCCCAAGCGAGCCGCTTACGGCCCGAAACGCAACCCGCAATGCGCTTGACGCGATTTCCCGCCGATCCCTAGCCTTTCCAAACGAAACACCACCCCCTCCCGACCGTGGACCTCAAAGAAATTCGCAAGATCGTCGAACTCATGAACGAGCACGGGCTCACGCACTTCGACATGTCGAAGGACGGCTTCCACCTCAAGCTCAAGAAGGGGCAGGACCTCGACTCGCTGAGGGACCTCATGGCCCTGATGCCGACGGCCTCCGCGGCTCCGGCACCGATGGTCTCCGGCGTCCCGCATGCCGCGAATCCCGGTGGCGGGGCCCACGCGCCGGAAGCCAATGGGGAGGCCATCACCTCGCCGATGGTCGGCACCTTCTACACCAAGCCGTCGCCCGACGCCGCCCCGTTCGTCAGCGTCGGCGACGCGGTCAGCGAGGGCCAGGTCCTGTGCATCATCGAGGCGATGAAGGTGATGAACGAGATCAAGGCCGAGCGCACCGGCACCATCACCGAGGTGGTCGCCGAGGACGGGGAGCCGGTCCAGTTCGGCGACGACCTGTTCCGCATCAAGTAGCGGCTCACGTCTTCAGTCGGGTGCGTCGCCCCACGCGCCAGCTTCTTCCAATCCGAAATCCGCGTTCCGCAATCCACAATCGATTCATGTTCAAACGCGTCCTGGTCGCCAATCGTGGCGAAATCGCCCTCCGCATCATCCGCGCCTGCCGCGAGCTCGATGTCGAGTCGGTGGCCGTCTACTCGGAGGCGGATGTCGATTCCATGCACGTCCAGCTCGCCGACGAGGCCGTGTGCATCGGCAAGGCGGCCGGCAAGGACAGCTACCTCAAGGCCGACCGCATCATCGCCGCCGCCGAGATCACCGAGGCCGACGCGATCCACCCGGGCTACGGCTTCCTTTCGGAAAACGCCCGCTTCGCCGAGATCTGCCAGAGCTGCAACATCCGCTTCATCGGCCCCTCCTCCGAGGTCATCACCCGCATGGGCGACAAGGCCACCGCCCGCGCCACCGCGGTTGCGAACGGCGTGCCGATCACGCCCGGCAGCGACATCATCACCGATCCCGCCGAGGCCCTCGAGAAGGCCCGCGAGATCGGGTTTCCCGTGATGATCAAGGCCACCGCCGGCGGCGGGGGAAGGGGAATGCGTCCCTGCTTCGACGAGGCGGATTTCTTCAAGCTATTCGAAGCCGCCTCGAACGAGGCGGAGGCCGCCTTCGGCAACGGCGACTGCTATCTCGAGAAGCTCGTCCTCAACCCCCACCACATCGAGTTCCAGGTCATCGCCGACCAGCACGGCAACTTCCTCCAACTCGGCGAGCGCGACTGCTCGATGCAGCGCCGCAACCAGAAGATCATCGAGGAATGCCCGTCGCCCCTGCTCACCCCCGAGCTGCGCGCCCGCATGGCCGAGGCTTCCGTCAGCCTGATCAAGGCGATCGGCTACGAGAATGCCGGCACCATCGAATACCTCGTCGATGACAAGGCGGAGAACTTCTACTTCATGGAGATGAACACCCGGATCCAGGTGGAGCATCCCGTGACCGAGGAGGTGATGGGTTGCGAGCTCATCAAGGAGCAGATCCGCATCGCCGCCGGCCAGCCGCTTTCCGACCACGTCCTCCACAGCCAGCCGCGCGGCCACTCGATCGAGTGCCGCATCAATGCCGAGGACCCCTACAACAACTTCGCCCCGAGCCCGGGGAACATCGACCTCTGGTACGCGCCCGGCGGCAAGGGCGTGCGCGTCGACACCCACGTCTACTCCGGCTACTCGGTCCCGCCGCACTACGACTCGATGATCGCCAAGCTCATCGTCACCGCCGCCACCCGCGAGATCGCCATCGCCCGCATGAAGCGCGCGCTCGGCGAGTTCATGATCCGCGGCATCAAGACCACCATTCCGTTCCAGCAGGAAATCCTGCACCACCCGGACTTCGTCTCCGGCAACTACGACATCGGCTGGGTGACCCGGTTTCTCGAACAGAAGAAGCCCTGACCGGGTGTTCCATCGGAGAGGAACGCCGCCGAGGAATGGAGCGCCAGAAGCGAAGGAGCGCCGGGTTCACCCGGCTGTCGTGCGAGCGCCGGTTCGATCATGTGGCCTCATCCTTGCGTCCCTCCGCCCCGCCTTCCCGATGCCGGGTAAACCCGGCGCTCCATTCCTCCCGTCATGACCGCTGACCATCTCGGCATGTATGACCGGGGCAAGCTGCCCCACCGCGATTTCGCGGGCAGCATCCAGGCCGTCACCTTCCGGCTCGCCGATTCGATTCCGAAGGCGGTCATCGAGAAATGGCGAAGGGAACTCAAAATATCACTGGAGTCAGACCAGGATGAGATTCGAAATCAGGCCCACGCCGAACTCCGTCGCCGCATCGCCCGCCACGAAGACCTCGGCCACGGCACTTGCGCGCTACGAGATCCCGAGCTTGCGGGGATCGTCCAGGAAGCACTTCGAGCCAGCCATCCGGAAGCTTGTCACCTCTTCGCCTGGTGCATCATGCCCAACCATGTCCATGTGCTTTTCCGGCTCCGTGAATCGCTCTCCATGGGGCGTCTGATCGGTGGCTGGAAAGGCTCCACCTCACGGGCCATCAACCAACGCCGCGGTCGCTCCGGTCCGCTCTGGCAGCGTGAGTATTTCGACCGAGCCATCCGCGATCAGGACCACTTCTGGCGTTCCGTCCGATACATCCACCGGAACCCCGTGAAGGCCGGACTCTGCAAGGAGCCCGTCGACTGGCCATTCTCCAGCGCAGGCATCAGCTGGCAGCCATGAACGAGCGTCCTCACGGATGGAGCGCCGCCGAGGAATGGAGCGCCGCAAGCGAAGGAGCGCCGGGTTCACCCGGCTGTCGTGCGAGCGCCGGCTCGATCATGCGGCCCCAACCTTGCATCCCTCCGCCCCGTCTTCCCGATGCCGGATAAACCCGGCGCTCCAGCCTTGCCCCGCGCCGCCACCTGGCACTTCATTCGCCCGTCCTTCCACCATGCCGGGTAAACCCGGCGCTCCGCTCCCCATGTCCCGCGACCTCTCCGACGCCGTCCTCTACGCCATTCTCGACCTAGGCTACGTCGCCGACGCCGATCTCGAAAGCACCGCCCGCGCCCTCATCGCCGGCGGCGCCGACCTCCTCCAACTCCGCGCCAAGGACCATTCGCCCGACGCCATCGAAGCCATGGCCCATCGGGTTCTCCCGCCCTGCCGCGAGTCCGGCGTGCCCTTCATCATCAACGATCACCCCGACATCGCCGCCCGCGTCGGAGCCGACGGCGTCCATCTCGGCCAGGACGACGGTTCGATCGCCGCCGCCCGCTCCATTGTCGGCGGCGATGCCATCGTCGGCCGCTCCACCCATTCCCCAGAGCAAGCCGCCGCCGCCGTTGCCGAGGGTTTCGACTACATCGGCTTCGGCCCGCTCTTTCCCACGCCGACCAAGCTCGGCCGGCCGGGCATCGGCCTCGACGACGTCGCCCTCGTCCAGGAGCAACTTGCCTGCCGCCTCCCGGTCTTCTGCATCGGTGGGATCAAGCGGAGCAATCTTCCCGAAGTTCTCGCGGCAGGCACCCGTCGTGCCGTGCTGGTTTCGGACCTGCTCACAGCGTTCGACATCCGGCAAGCTACCGCGGAGGCGAGAGAGCTTCTCATTTCGGATTTGGGATCGCGGATTGCGGATTGAATCAGCGGCGCCCTTTCGCAGTCCGGATCGAACTGACGATGATCGCCAGCAGTTCGTCGGCTTCCTTCATGAGGGATGAGAGCTTGGCATCCGGCAGCATTCCGTCCTGGCTGATCAGCTCGAGCCAGAACAGCGTCTCGTCGCACTCTTCTTCGACCGTGCCGAGTTTGTGGATGAAGTCCGCGGTGCTCTTCGCCCTGGTTGCCGCTCGATAATTGGCCGCCACCGACGTTCCGCTTCTGACGAGTTGCCTTCCTATCGCCCAGCCTTTCGCTCCATCGGGCAGCGAATCAGCGACCTTCAAAACCCGAAGGGCGAAGTCCATCGTCCGCTGCTTGAGTTCTTCCGGCGTCATCCAGCCAATTGTTCCAATCCGAAATCCGCGATCCCCAATCCGAAATCACCACGCCGTCATTTTGCGAAACGCCTCGAGCCTCGCTTCCACGTCCTCTTTCGTGATGGCCTCGAGTCGCCTTGTCGAAAACGCCTCGCAGGTGAACGATGCCACCACCGAACCGTGGGCCACGGCCTGCCGGATGTTCTCGAACGAATAGTCACCGCCGGCATGCGACGCCAGGTAGCCTGCCAGGCCGCCGAGAAAGCTGTCGCCCGCACCGGTCGGGTCCGCGATCCCGCGCAGAGGGAATGCCGCGCAGCGGAAGAAGGAATCGGGGCAGGGGACCGAGTCCGACCCGCCGTTCTGCGAGAAAAGCATCGCGCCGAACTCCCCGAGCTTGATCACCACGAACTTCGGCCCCTTCGCCAGCAGGATCCGGCCGGCCTCGATCAGGTTCGACGTCTTCGCGAAGTCCCGGGCCTCGCTCTCGTTGATTACGAAAAGGTCCAGCCGCTTCAGCACCTCGTGCAGCCGTTCGTTCGCGATCTCGATCCACAGGTCCATCGTGTCCGCGATCACGAAGGAATCGTCGCCCGCACAACCGTCCAGCATCTGCAGTTGGTTGTCCGGCGACATGTTCGCCAGCACCACGATGGAGGCATCGGCAATTTCCTGCGGCACTTTCACCTCCCAGGTCTCCAATACGTTCAGGCCCACGCGGTGGGTCACCCGCTCGTTCAGGTTCTCCAGATACTCGCCGCTCCAGGTGAAGGATTCGCCCTCCGAGTGCTCGATCCCCCGCAGGTCCACGCCGCGTCCTTCCAGCATCGCCAGGTGGTTCTTGGGGAAATCGTGCCCCACGATCCCCACCAGCCGCACGTCCGGCGCGTAGAACGTCGCCGCCAGCGCTGCGTAGGCCGCCGAACCGCCCAGCAGGTCCGCCCCCTCCGATTCCGGCGTCTTCACGTGGTCGATCGCCACCGTTCCTCCCACAATCACTGCTGCTGCGTCGTTGGTATTCGTCATCGCGCCGGACCTTCCACAACCCGCCCCCGACGTCCAGAGCGAAAGCCAGGGCGCTTCGCCCGGGAAGGAGCGCCGTCCCGCGCCTGCGGGACCGGCTTCACCGGTCCAGCGCCGGTTCTCGCGCCCCGCCTCATCCATGCCCCGGCCGGAAACGAAGGACCGCGCGAGCCCACTCGCGCCCCCATCGCAACCAAGCTCCAAGTTCCTCGCAAATCCACCATCCACCATCCGTAATCGCCCCACAACCTTGACAATCCGATAATCAGATTTCATGATTTTCACCATGACCGACCGCTCCATGACCGTCACCGAGGCCGCTCGACACTTCGCCGATCTGGTCAACCGCACCTACTACCGCGGCGAATCCACGGTCCTCATCCGCTCCGGCGAGCCCGTGGCCATGGTAATACCCGTCGGAGGTGCCTGCACGACTGGCCGTGACTGGCTCTCGAAATGGCGCGCCATCCCCCATCTGGAGACCTCTGATGCGGATGTCTTCGCTGCCGACCTCGACAGAGCCCGCGAATCCCTGCCGCTGCCCAACTCGCCATGGGCCTGATCCTCGACAGTTCCGTGCTCATCGCCGCCGAAAGGAAGCGCTTCGACATGGAAGCCTTCATCGAGGCCGAAGCCCCGATGGACAACCTCTTCATCTCGTCGATCACCGCCTCCGAACTGTTGCACGGCGTCCACCGCGCCACGCCGGAACGACGCGGCAAAAGGACGGCCTTTGTGGAAGGTGTGCTCGGCAGCACGCCGATCCTGCCGTTCGACCTCGCCTGTGCCCGCCGCCACGCCGGGCTTTGGGCTGCCCTGGAGGCGACCGGCAGCCGCATCGGTGCCCACGACCTCATCATCGCCGCCACCGGCCTCCGCTTCGGCCATCGCCTGGCGACCCTCAAAGAAGGCGAGTTCGCCCGCGTCGAAGGCCTCACTTTGGCCAACGCCCGCCCCTACGCCCGACCGGGCTGACGCGGCAGGGCGCCAAGCTACCGCCATCCAAGCCACCGCCCTCGAAGGAGCGCCATCCGGGAAGGAGCGCCGGGTTCCTTGGCGCGCCGTAGCCTTGGCGGAGGAGGCACCCGGCTTCACCGGTCGAGCGCCAGTTCACGCACTCCACCTCACCCTTGCCCTGGGCGGAAACCAAGGACCGCGCGAGCCCACTCGCGCCCCGCCCGACCCTGGTCGCACGAATTCTCCCTCCCGCCCCGCCCCAAGGAGCACGGACATCCTGCCCGTATCTTCTCCACCCGGATCGCGCGACCCCAGACGCGCCCCGCCTGACCCTGGTCGCACGAATTCTCCCTCCCGCCCCGCCACTTCGGACCTTCGACCTTCAGACTTTCCGACCTTCGACATTTTCCCCCGGCAAGCTCCGACACCTCAATCCCCAATCCGACTTCACCTCTCATCCCCCGCCACCGGCTCCCGGTTCGGCACCGCCGCCATCGCCTCCAGGAATGCCTCCCGCGAGCCCCGCGCCGCCCGCTGGGCGATCAAGTCGTAGGTCTGCAGCGCCGACAGCTTCTCCGCCACGGCCAGGCTGATGAACTGGTTTACCGACACCCCGTCCGCCTCGGCCACGCTCTTCAGGTGCCGGTGCAGCGAGTCGGGCAGTCTCACGGTCAATGCGCTCATGTTTTCTTAAGGAAATCGCCAGGAGTCAGTGGCGGGATCCCGAACCGCCTGGCCGGCTCGAAATCCCCGAGATTGAAGGTCACGATGAAATCGGCGCCGGCCGCCAGCGCCGTCTCGAAAACCATGTCGTCCTTGGGATCCTTGAGATGGGGTCGCCACAGGAAATGGATCCGCTGGTTGTGGGCCACTTCGCACAGCCGGTCGAGAATCGCGTCCAACCGGGACGCGGACAGCGGGATATCGCTCTCGGGCCTTCGCAGCACCTCTTCGTACTCGGTGACCAGAGGCACGGAAAGCACCGGCTGGAATCTTCCGGCATCCGCTCTGAGCAGCACTTCATGACTGGCACCTTGGTTCGATTTCATCGCGGCCACGATCACATTGGTATCAAGCACCGCCCGGATCACCATGGTGGTATATACGCCACCGCTCGTGATGTCAATTCCAGCATCTTCACGCCGGGGTCTGGGTGACGGCATGCGAAATGGCCCGAAAGACCATGAGACCGAAGCCCGGGGTCACGCCCTGGGAAATCCGACCACGCGACCAAACCGGCGGCCCGAAGGGTCGCGGGAACCACGCCATCTCGCCACCTCGGACCTTCGACCTTCAGACACTCCAACCCCTCCCCGACAACGCCGGTCTGAAAGTCCGAAGGTCTCAAGGTCAAAAGTCCTCCCGCTCGATCGCCCCCCAAGGAGCGCGGGCATCCTGCCCGTATCTTCTCCAACCGGACCGCGCGACCCCGGTCGCGCCCCACCTGACCCTGGTCGCACGAATTCTCCCTCCCGCCCCGCCACCTCGGACCTTCGACCTTCAGACTTTCCGACCTTCGACCCTCCCCGCCAAAGCCGGTCCGAAAGTCATCGCGTCGTGTTCAGCCGCGTGGTAGTCTCCCGACATGCCGACGGTCCTCCGCATCGGTCCGTTTCGCTTCCACTTCTACTCCGATGAAGGCCATGAACCACCACACATCCACGTCCGAACTCCGGATGGAGAGTGCAAGTTCTGGCTCCATCCAGGCATCGGCCTCGCCGCCAATCGCGGAGTTCCGGCGCACGACCTCCGGCAGATCGAGCAGTTGATCTACGGGCATCACGAACTGTTGAAAAACGCCTTCCATGAATTCCACTCACGCTGAACCTCCCGTCGCGGCGGAACCCATTGCCGTCGCTGCCAGGGCCGATGGCCGCACCATCATCGTCGAACTCCACGACGGCCGCACGATCGGATTTCCGGCGGATCGCTTCCGCCGCCTTGCTGCCGCCAGCCACGAGCAGCTTGCCGCGGTGAGCGTCGAAGTCGGTGGCTACGCCTTGCGCTGGGACGAACTCGACGAGGACATCACCGTCCCGGGGATCCTTGCCGGCCGCTTCCAGCTCCCCCCGGCCTGATTCGTGGCGCAAGGGGCACGCTCGCGCCACGACCTCGGCCTCCCGCAGTGAAGGAGAAAAGGACCGCGCGAGCCCACTCGCGCCCCGCCCGACCCTGGCCGCATGAATTCTCCCTCCCGTCCCGCCACCTCGGACCTTCGACTTCAACCCGCACTTCTCATACCCGGTCGGGCGGGTGCCCAATGACGAATGACGAAATACCCGGATACCCAAGGAAATCCGAATGCCGATGCCCGAAGTGGGGGGCAAGCCACGCTGACACCCTGCTCGGGGGGGGGGCTTCGTCCTTCGAAATTCGAGATTCCTTCGTGCTTGGGTGTTTGGGTGCTTCGTCATTGGTCCGGCTTCGTCATTGGCCCGCATTTCGAACTCGTGAGAAATCCGGGTTAAGACCCCAAAACCTACGTGTTCCCCGTAGTCTCGCCTCAAGATTGTGCGGTTTCTAAAGAAAATACCGCAAAAACCACTGATTTCCCCCGGGAATCCGCAATCCGCAATCCGCAATCCCAAATTCCCCTTGCCCCGTGTCCCAAAATATTGCTACGTGTCCCTATCGCTGGTGGGAAACGAACCGCTCTCGGGAGCCGTGACGCCCCCGTCACCGAAAAATCCAATTTTTTTCTAGACGACCAGCCTCGAACCAACCAAAACACAGCCCGTCATGAAACCGATCCATTCCCTCGCGCTTCTCGGCGCTCTTTCTGTCGCTGTTCAAGCAGCCGTCACTCCGCCTGTCGGATATACTACACAACCTTTAGTGTCCGGCTTTAACATTATCGGGATCAACCTGAGCGCATCACCGTCAGCCGCCGGCGATTTTGAGACGATTTCTGGAACGTCTCTTACTGACAGTGATATCGACTTTTCGGCGACTTTGACCGCAGGTGAACCGCATACCTTGAGGATAACGGGTGGGGCAAACGCAGGAATCAACACTGAAGTTGTCTCTTGGGCCTCCAACACTATCGTAACCAAGGACGACATCTCGGGGCTTATTACCAGCACAGATGCGTATGAAATCCGGAAAACGCTGACGGTCCGGGATGTTTTCGGGCCCGCCAATGAGGCTGGCTTGGCTCCTGGTAATACCAATTCCGTAGGTGCCGATAAGGTTTGGGTGCAAACCGATTCT
>CALGOH010000005.1 GCA_937957985.1 uncultured Verrucomicrobiae bacterium | reverse complement strand
GCGTGAGCCAGCAGATTTACAGTCTGCCCCGTTTGACCGCTTCGGTACCTACCCATCTAGGAAAAAACGCGGTCGCCTTTCGGCGGGGCCGGAGGTCTAGGAACTGCCCCGATTCTTGGCAAGAGGAAAAAGGGCCATCGACCGTCCGTCGATTCCCGCTTGCAAGACAGGTTTTCAGGACGGACGTCGTAGGCTTTCCTCATTCCGTGAGGGCCCGAACCGTCATCGCCTCCATCCTGTTTTCCGTCCCGCTGGTTCCAGCGGCCGTCGCGGACGATGAAGGCGTGACGTTCTTCCGCGAAGAGGTGCGTCCGATCTTTGAAGAGCACTGTTTCAAGTGCCACGGCGGGACCGACTCGCGCGGCGAGGTGAAGGTGCGTGGCGGCCTGCAGCTCATCAGCCGGAAGGGAATCCTGATGGGCGGAGAGCACGGCCCGGCGATCGACCTCGACGACCCGGCGGCGAGCCTGATGCTCGAGGTGCTTTCCTACGAAAACGACGAACTGGAAATGCCGCCTCGCGGGAAGCTCGGTGATGAAGCCATCGGGACGATCCGCCGCTGGATCGAAATGGGCGCGCCGTGGACGCCGGAGGATGCCGACCTGCTGGTCGAGGTCCACGATCCGCTGGCCGGGGTCACCGAGGTCAACGAAAGGACGCGCGGCCACTGGTCCTACCGTCCCATGGAGCGGCCCGAGGTTCCGGTGGTCGAGGATTCGGAATGGTCCGCGAACCCCATCGATGCCTTCATCGCGGCCAGGCTCGCGGACAAGGGGTTGACGCCGAATGGCGGGGCGGGACGCGCCGAGTTGCTACGGCGGGCATCGTACGACCTGACCGGACTGCCTCCGACGCTTCGGGAGATCGAGCGTTTTGCCGGCGACCCATCGCCCGACGCCTGGGAGAAGGAGATCGAGCGTTTGCTGGCGACGCCCCGGTATGGCGAGAAATGGGCGCGGCACTGGCTGGACGTCGTCCGCTATGCCGAGTCGAACGGTTTCGAGCGCGACGCCGACAAGGCCGCCGTCTGGCGCTACCGCGACTGGGTGATCGAGGCCTTCAACGAAGACAAGCCGTACAATCGGTTCGTGGCCGAGCAGATTGCCGGCGACGAACTGCCGGATCGCGATGCCGACTCGATGATCGCGACCGGTTTCCACCGGCTGATGCAGTGGGACGACGAGCCCGCGGATCCGAAGCAGTATGAGTTCGACGTCCTCGATGACAACGTGCGCGTGGTCAGCGAGGGCTTCATGGCAATGACCCTCGGCTGCGCGCGCTGTCATGATCACAAGGGCGATCCGATTCCCCAGAAGGACTATTATCGGTTCACGGCGTTCCTCCGCGGGATCAAGCCGATGCAGAAGGGGAGTCCGAACACCCTGATGCTCGACAGTGTCGACGGGAGTACCGGACCCCATGCTTCCGGGCAGCAGGCCCTTCTACAGCAGACGAAGCATCTGCAGGCGCAGATCGACCGGATCGAGGAAGAGGCGGTCGAGATGGCCCGGGAGAAACGCCCCGATCTCGTGGCCCGACTTGTCGGTGAGGGAAACAACCGCCATCTGGTGACGGATGCGCGCGTCGGGCCGTGGAAATGGCACTACACGACCGAGGAGCCCCCGGACGACTGGTCGACCGTGGGTTTCCGGGCCGAGCTACAGGGCTGGGATGCGGGACTTGCCGGGTTCGGTACGACGGTGCCGGGTGCGGCAGCGAAGACGCAGTGGTCGGGCGGCGAGATCTGGCTCCAGACCAGTTTCCATCTCGAGTCGGTTCCGAAACACGTCGTGATGCATCTCTACCACGACGAGGACGTCGATATCTTCCTCAACGGTCGGTCGGTCGTTTCGAAGGCCGGCTTCGTGACGAAGTATCTGACCCTCAACATGGACGACGGGTTCATCGGTGCGCTTCAAACCGGTCGCAACGTGCTGGCTGCCCGGGTCCGCCAGACCGGTGGCGGGCAGTATTTCGACCTCGGACTCGAGGTCGATGGCCTGTCCCCGGCAGAGCTTGTGACGAGGGTCGGTCTGCCGAAGGAGACGGTCCGGCGCTATCGGGGACTCGTCGAGAGTGTCGCCGCCCTTTCGGAAAGGCGGCGCAATCCCGGAATGGAGGTGCTCGCCGTTCAGGAGGTCGGACGCGAACCGCCACCGACCCATGTGCTCATTCGTGGGAGCGCCCACGCGCCCGAGGATAGGGTCGTTCCCGGATTTCCGCTCATCTGGGGAGGAAACGACGCGGAGATCGAGGCGCTGCCGGACGGCATCAACTCAAGCGGTCGACGGCTGGCCCTGGCGAAATGGCTGACGCGTCCGGACCATCCGAGGACCGCCCGGGTGATGGTCAACCGCATCTGGCAGCACCACTTCGGCCGCGGCCTGTGTCCGACGCCCAACGACTTCGGCTTTCTCGGCACCGAACCGACCCATCCGGAACTGCTCGACTGGCTGGCGACCGAGTTCGTCGAGCGGGGCTGGAGCGTGAAGGAAATGCACCGGCTCATCATGTCGTCCAAGGCCTACCGCATGTCGTCGGCGTCGCGGGAAGGGGAAGCGGCCGAGGATCCCGCGAACGACGGGTTCTGGCGGTTCAATCCGCGCCGTCTGACGGCGGAGGAGATCCGCGATTCGATCCTGCAGGCGACCGGTGAGCTGAACCTCGAGATGGGTGGGCCCTCGGTCTACATCAAGCTTCCCGAGGAAGTCTTGGCGACCTCTTCGACCAAGGCCGGCAAGTGGGGCAAGAGCCCGCCGGAGCAGGCCAATCGCCGGAGCATCTACGTGAAGCTGAAGCGCTCGCTGATGCCGCCGATGTTTTCCGACTTCGACCTCAGCGACATCGACAACTCGTGCCCGGTGCGCTTCACGACGACCGTCCCGACGCAGGCGCTGGCGATGTTGCACAGCGACTTCAGCAACGACAGCGCCAAGGCCCTCGCCGAGCGGTTGCGGCGCGAGCATCCCGAGGACCTTCGTGCGCAGATCGGACGTGCCTTCGAGCTGTTGCTCAGCCGACCGGCGGCGGTCGATGAAATGGCGCGCTCGCTGGCATTCGTGGACACGCTTCGCAGCGATCACGGACTCGATGATTCCGCGGCCCTCAACCGCTTCTGCCTTGCCGCCCTGAATTTCAACGAATTCCTATTCCTCGACTAACCATGCCCGATTTCTGCCATCGCGTCCGTCGTCGCGAGTTCATCCATCAGCTCGGCGGCGGCTTCACCTCGCTCGCGCTCGCCGGCATGCTCGCCCGCGATCGTGCCTTCGCCGGCGAGGCGCTCGATTTCGACAACCCGCTGGCCCCGCGCGAGCCGCAGCTCCCGGCCAAGGCCAAGGCGGTGATCTTCCTCTTCATGTACGGCGGGCCGAGCCACATCGATACCTTCGACCACAAGCCGAAGCTCTATCCGCTCGACGGCAAGACGATCCCGGTGAAGACCTTCGGCCGCGGCGGCAAGAAGAACGAAGGCCGCGTGGTGGGACCGAAATGGGAGTTCACCCCTCGCGGCGAATGCGGCAAGCCGGTCTCGACCCTTTTTCCCCATCTCGGCGAGTGCGTCGACGACATGGCCTTCATCCACTCGATGACCGCCGATTCGCCCATCCACGGCTCGGCGATGCTGATGATGAATTCCGGCTCGCTGATCAGCGGTCGGCCGTCACTCGGATCGTGGGTCAACTACGGCCTCGGTTCGCTCAACGAGAACCTGCCCGGCTACGTCGTCATGCTCGACAAGACCGGCGGTCCGATCTCCGGCGCCAAGAACTGGACGTCGGGCTTCATGCCGGCCTCCTATCAGGGCGTCGTCTTCCGTTCGCAGGGTAGCCCGATCCTCAACCTTTCGAACCAGCACGGCATGGACCGCGTCCAGCAACGCTCGTTGCTCGACTTCGTCGGCGACATCAACCGCGGCCACCTCAAGGGCCGTGACCACAACTCCGACCTCGCCGCGCGCATCGCCTCGTATGAGCTCGCCTACCGCATGCAGGCCACCGCGCCCGAGGCGATCGACGTGGAAAGCGAGCCGGAGCACGTCAAGCGCCTCTACGGCATGGACGAGCCGAGGACCGACGATTTCGCGCGGAAGTGCATCCTGGCCCGCCGGCTGGTCGAGCGCGGCGTGCGCTTCATCCAGATCTACTCGGGCGGCGCCCACAACGACGCCAACTGGGACGCCCACGGAGACCTGGTGAAGAACCACGAGCACCACGCCGGCAACACCGACAAGCCGATCGCCGGCCTGCTCAAGGACCTCAAGCAGCGCGGCCTGCTGGAGGAAACGCTGGTCGTCTGGGGTGGCGAGTTCGGCCGCCAGCCGACCGCCGAGTATGCCAAGGGCACCGGCCGCGACCACAACTCGTATGGCTTCACCCAGTGGATGGCCGGTGGCGGGATCAAGGGTGGCATCAGCTTCGGCGAGACCGACGAACTCGGCGCCGAGGCGGTGCGCGACCGGGTGCAGGTGAAGCACCTCCACGCCACCATCCTGCAGCAGATGGGCATCGACCCGAACGTGCTGAGCTACTTCTACGGCGGGCTAGACCACAAGCTCGTCGGCGTCGAGGGTGCCGAGCCGATCCACGAGTTGATCGCGTGAGGGCTGGGAGGCGGGCCGCCCTCGGCCCGCGATCTGGCGGCCCTGCCAACCGGAAAGCATCCGCTCCAGGATGGCCGCCGATCGCGTTGCGGGGCGGGGGCGCCCCGCCTCCTGACCTCACCACGGCGTCCGTCCGCCGTTGACGCAGAGCGTCTGGCCGGTCACGAAGCCGGCGGCCTCGCTCGCGAAGTACAGCACCGCCCCGGCGACATCCGCCGGCGTGCCCCAGCGACCGGCCGGGATGGTCTTCACGTAGGCATCCTTGTCCTCCTGCGGCACATCCTCGTGGCGCTCGACCGGAATCCATCCTGGAGCTACGGTATTCACCGTAATTCCATGTGGCGCCAGCTCCACCGCCATCGACCGGCTCCAGCCGATCTGTCCGCCCTTGGCCGCGACGTAGGCGGAGAATCCCGGCACCGAGGCGTGATAGACCTCGCTGGTGATGTTGACGATCCTTCCCCAGGCGCGCCCGCGCATCCCGGGCAGGAGTCGCTTCGCCAGCAGGTGGGGGCTCTTGACGAAAGCGTCGAGCATCGCCTGATGCTCCTCCCACTCGTAGTCGGCAATCTCCTTCATCGGCTGTTCGGGCGTGGCGTTCACCACCAGGATGTCGACGCCGCCCCATGCGGCCTCGATCTCGCCGGCCATGCGGTCGATTTCATCCGCGTCCATCGCGTCGCCCGCCACCACCATCGCCTCGCCACCCTGTCCGCGGATCCCGGCCGCCACCGTCTCCGCCGCCTCACGGCGCGAGAAACAGTTCACCGCCACCCGCGCTCCGGCGGCCGCCAGTTCCTCGGCGATCGCTCGGCCGAGCCCCCGGCTCGAGCCCGTCACCCATGCGGTCTTTCCATCCAGTCGGTATCCGTTCATGACTGCGCTTAACCCACGCCGCCGCCTCCGCCAAGTCCGCGGCCCGAAAGCTTCGCCATATCCCCACCGTTGATTGCAGTCATGATCCGCCTCCTCGTCGCCTGCCTCGCCGGCCTGGCTCCCGCCTCCGCCGCCGACAAACCCAACCTCCTCTTCCTTTTCGCCGACGACATGACCTGGAAGGCGGTGGACGCGCTTTCCGATGAGGACGTCGACACGCCGAACCTCGACCGCCTCGCCGAGCAGGGCACGGTCTTCACCCACGCCTACAACTCCGGCGGCTGGCACGGCGCGGTATGCGTCGCCAGCCGCACGATGCTCAACACCGGCTTCCAGCTCTGGCGGGCCCAGCAAAGCGAGAAGACCCTCAGGAAGCGGTTCCCGGACGAGAAGCGTGCCTGGTCGCAACGGCTCTCGGCCGCCGGCTACCGGACCTGCCTTTCGGGAAAATGGCACGTCCAGTTGCCCGCCGACCGTATCTTCGACGAGGTTCGCAACGTCCGCCCCGGGATGCCTGGGTCGGTGAAAAGCGCCTATGAGCGACCGGTCGAAGGCCAGCCCGACCCGTGGAGCCCGACCGACCGTTCGCTCGGTGGATTCTGGAAGGGCGGCACGCACTGGAGCGAGGTGATCGTCGATGACTACCAGGCGTTCATGGACTCCGACGATGAACGCCCGTGGTTCATGTATCTCGCCTTCAATGCGCCCCACGATCCGCGCCAGTCGCCGCAGGAGTTCCTCGATCTCTATCCGCTCGAGCGGATCAAGACGCCGAAGAACTTCCTCCCGGTTTACCCACACCGCGACCCGATGGGCGCTCCGCAGAGCCTGCGCGACGAAAATCTCGCCCCCAGCCCGCGCACCGAGTTTGCGGTAAAGACCCACCGCCGCGAGTACTACGCGCTCGTCAGCCATCTCGACACCCAGATCGGCCGCATCCTCGATCATCTGGCGAAAAGCCCCGATGCCGACAACACCGTGGTCTGCTTCACCGCCGACCACGGCCTCGGCTGCGGCGAGCACGGCCTGATGGGCAAGCAGAACATGTACGACCACTCGGTCCGCGTGCCCTTCATCCTGGCCGGCCCCGGCATGCCGGAAGGCAGGCGTCTCGACGCGCCGATCTACCTCCAGGACGTGATGCCGACCTTCCTCGAACTCGCCGGCGCCGAGGTGCCCGCCGACATCGACTTCCAGTCCGTCCTGCCGCTCATCGCGGGGAAGGGGACGCCGCGCCAGGAAGTCTTCGGCGCCTACCGCGACCACCAGCGGATGCTCGTCCGCGGTGGCCACAAGCTCATCCTTTACCCGGAGGCAGGGGTCGCGCGGGTCTTCGACCTGACGAAGGACCCCGACGAGTGCAACGACCTCATCGCCACGCCGGAGGGCCAGGCGATCGCGAAGAAGCTCTTCCGGCACCTCATCGACGAGCTGAACCGCCGGGGCGATTCCCTCGACCTCCGCTCCGCCTATCCGAACCTGTGAGGAGTGGCGCTTGCCAAGCGCCATATCAGGGCGGGGCGGCTTTCCAGCCGCGGGGTGGCGCGGACGCACACCATTCGGGTCCGAAGCAAAACCTGCGGCCGGCCGTTCACAGCGGTCGGGAGGCCGCCACGCCCCGTCATGGCGCTTGGAAAGCGCCACTCCCTCAAAGCCCCCACTTGCCCTGGTCCAGCTCGGCCACGCAGGCGGTCATCAGGTTGATCCCCGCCTCGATGTCCTTCTTGTGCGCCGTTTCCACGGTCTGGTGGATGTGCCGCGTCGGGATCGACACCGCGCCCGCGATCGAGCCGCCGGGGACCATGCGTTGCAGCGCCGCCGTGTCGGTGCCGCCACCGCCGAGGATCTCCGCCTGCCACTTGATCTTGTGGCGCTGCGCCACGTCCTTCATGTAGGCGATCATCCGGTAGTCGCAGATCACCGAGGAATCCATCAGCTTGATCGCCGCGCCCTCGCCCAGCGAGGTCACCTTCTGGTGTCCCGGCGTGCCGGGAATGTCCACCGCCAGAGTGACGTCCAGCCCGAAGGCGAAGTCCGGCTTCACCGCCAGCGCGGCGACGTTCGCACCCCGCAGCCCGACCTCCTCCTGCACCGTGAAGGCCGCGTGGAAGTCGTAGGCCGGCTTCTTGCGCGTCGTCTTCAGCTTGCGCAGCGTCTCGATGAGCAGGAAGACCGACAGGCGGTTGTCCAGCGACTTGACCGTCACGCAGTCGCCCATCTCCTTCAGCGGCGACCAGCGGGTGATGAAATCCCCGACCGACACGGTCTTCTCGAGATCCTTCTTCTTCATCCCGCAATCGACGAAGTAGTCTTCGATCTTCAGCGACTTGCCGCGCTCCTCCTGGCTCATGATGTGCACCGGCTTGCTGCCCATCACCCCGAGCAGGTCCTTCTTTCCGTGCACCAGCACCCGCTGCGAGGTCAGCGTCTTCGGGTCGAAGCCCCCCACCGGGTTGAAGCGGATGAAGCCGTTGTCGTCGATGTGCGTGACGATGAAGCCGATCTCGTCCATGTGCGCCGCGGCCATCACGCGCTTCTTCGACGAGCGCCCCTTCTTGAGGGCGATCACGTTGCCCATGTTGTCGGTGCTCACATCGTCGGCCAGGTCCTTCACCTCGGCCAGCACCAGCTTGCGGATCTCTTTCTCGTATCCCGGCGCGCCGGGGGCTTCACAGATGCGGGAAAGGAGCGGGACGTCGATGGCCATGACGGCGGCGAGCCTCGGGACTGGCCCCCCGCCTGACCAGCCGGAAGATGAGGAAAAGGAACGCCCGGCGCTTGCCGCGCCCCGTATGGCGAACGCGATGCCTGAGGGCCCGCCCCGGTGTGGAGTGCGGAGGCTTGCCTCCGCTTTCGGACGACCTGTCGGTCCTCGCCCGGGTCCGAGGTTCAGCCCGATGATGGAAGCGCCCTGCGCCCTCGCGCGGAATCGTCGGCCGGCCACGCATCCGGGGGCAGGCCAAGAGCGGAGCCAAGCTCCCTCACTCCAAACCTCACACCGTCAGAACCTTACGCAGATCCACCCGTTCCCGGGCGTTTCCGATCCTCGGGCCACCGCAAAACTTTTATCCGCCTCACGACGCGGATCCCCGTCAGGAACCCCCGGTTCTTCGGGAAACTCTGCCTAACATTTTGAAAATCCCGTCGTCCAAGGGGAGCGGTCCCCTGACCCGGGAAATTTCTCAAACGCAATCCAACCCGCACGCCCACGAGGCGGGATCGACCGAAAACACTGATTTTCAGTCACGGACAATTCCCGAGGTCCAAGTCAAGAGTACTCTTGAGCATATCAACCACCACATGTTGTGTGTGAATAGATTTGTGAATACCATATGAGCAAAAAGAACTTGTCCGAATCCTCCCGTTCATCGCAGTATCCCCGACGCTGCGCCCTGCGCGCCAAATTCCTTTAATCCATCTTAAACACCCCGTTTTCAGCCCAAAAATGTCCGCCACCACCACCATCACCGTCGGTTCCCGCAGTTTCGTCCTCGACAAGGCCAAGGCCGAGGAGGCTTTCGCCGCCAAGAAGGTCATCAACGGCCGCGAGACGATGTTCTTCAACATCCTCCCGCTCAAGTACCAGTGGGCCTACGACCTCTACAAGACGATGAAGTCCAACCACTGGGAGCCGGAGGACATCCCGATGCAGAAGGACGTCGAGCAGTGGCGATCCGACGAGATCTCCGACGCCGAGCGGTGGATCATCAAGATGGCCATCGGCTACTTCTCCGCCGCCGAGGGCATCGTCGGCGACAACATCCTGCACGTCGTCCGCGAACTGGTCACCGCCCCCGAACTCAAGCTCGTCCTCGGCCGCCACGCCCACGAGGAGAACATCCACGCCGACAGCCTCGTCTATATGATCTCCTCGCTCGGCATCAACCCGCACGAGTGCGAGGCGATGTTCGAGGACATCGAGTCGATCGAGAAGAAGACCGCCTACAACGTCTCCAACTCCCGCGAGATGCGCACCGGCGTCGACATGACCGACCCGGAGAACAAGAAGGCGCTGGCCAAGAACATGTTCCTCTTCGGCCAGTGCATGGAGGGCACCCAGTTCTACGGCCTCTTCGGCATGGTGCTCAGCCTCTACCGCCAGAACAAGTTCCCCGGCATCGGCCAGATGTTCCGCTACACGCTGCGGGATGAAAGCAACCACATCGAGCTGCTGCGCAACCTTCTCATGGACCTCGTCGATGAGAACCCGGAGATCTGGACCGAGGACTTCCGCGAGGATCTCCGCGCCACCATGGCCGAGGGCATCCGCCTCGAGAAGGAGTTCATCCGCGACTGCCTTCCCGTCGCCTCCATCGGCCTCAACTCCGACGAGTTCGAGCAGTACATCGACTACATCGCCGACCGCCGCCTCGAGTCCTGCGGCCTCAAGCCGCTCAAGGGCGACGTCAAGAACCCCTTCCCCTGGCTCGCCGAGATGATGGACATCAAGAAAGAGCAGAACTTCTTCGAAGGCCGCGTCACCGAATACCAGAAAGCCTCCGCCCTCGGCGACGTGGATGACGACGACCTCTGATCGATCGCCGCGAAGTGGCGGACTTTTTCGCCCGGCGAAGCCGGGCAGTGCCGAGTATAAAGTAGAAAGTAAAAAGTGATCCGATGAGTGAGGTTGAGAGTTTCGAGGACCTTGAGGTGTGGAAGCGTGGCTGCCAGTTGGCGGTCGAGGTTCACGTCGCCCTCGCCGACTCGAAAGATTTCGCACTTCGTGGCCAAATGGAGCGTTCCTCGCTCTCGATCCCTTCGAACATCGCCGAAGGAGCCGAGCGGGAGAATACCGCCGAGTTCATCAACTTCCTCCGCTACTCCAAAGGCTCCTGCGGCGAACTCCGCACCCAGCTCTACGTCGCCGAAAAGGTCCGCCAGCGCCTCGGAGCCCCACCCATGGAGGGCTCCCGCACCATGATCAACGAAACCCGCGAACTTTCCCGCATGTTTCGCGGCCTTATCAACTCCCTCAAACGCCGTCTCAAGCTCGAAAAGCGCCCCAACCACCCCAACGACGACTAACAGCCTCAAGCGCATCCACCTTCAACGATCTCCCACCAAACCCCACCCGAAGCTCACCCGCTCCGCCCACCCACCACTTTTTACTTTCTACTTTTTACTCGGCACTGCGCCGAAGGCGCCCCGCCCGCACCTCTCCCACTCCGCACAACCTCCAAAAAACACACCGCCTCCAATGTACACCAACCTCACCCTCGACGAAGACCTCCTCCTCAAGCAAGTCATCACCGACCGCTTCACCCGGGCGACCGAAAGCGGCGGTAGCGAGGATGATCGAAGTTCCTTCGACTGGCGCGCGGTGCTCACGGAGGATCGCCGCAAGCCCATTCCCGACATCGTTGTCCTGCGCGGCAACGAGGAGTCGCAGTTCACGCTCGACGCCGTCGCCGACGCCATCGGCAACTCGCTCGCCGACCTGCTCATCGCCCGCAAGGAGCAGGATGACGCCATCTTCTCCGAGGAGAACCGCAAGTTCGTCTCCGACGTCGCCCACTCGGTCGCCAACGCCCTGACCAAGTCGCTCGACGACGGCGGCCGCCTGCGCCTTTCCGAAGGCGACCTCTACCTGCTCATCGAAAAGGCGCTCATCGAGAACGACGCCTTCGACGTCGCCAAGTCGCTCGCCTTCCGCCGCTCGATGGAGCAGGGGGGATCCATCTCCGTCGGCACCCAGCCGCACGCGCTGCCGGTCCGCCTGATCCGCCGCAATGGCAACGTCGTGCCGTGGTCCGAGACCAAGATCGAAATCGCCGTCCGCAAGGCCTTCCTCACCATCCACGAGGACCCCGAGCCGGCCGCCGCCGTCGCCCACGCCGTCACCGAAATCGTCCGCAAGGGTGACCAGTCCTTCGTCCACATCGAGGACGTCCAGGACCTGGTGCAGGAGGAACTCATGCGCCAGGGCCACTTCAAGGCCGCCGCCCACTACATCCGCTACCGCGACGAGCGCGCCCGCCTGCGCGCCACCGAGGAACTCACCGCCGAGGACCCCAACCAGGAGTTCTTCATCACCGTCATCACCGACGACGGCGAGTCGGTCATGTGGGACGGCACCGAACTGAAGAAGCGCATCGCCTTCGCCTCCATCGGCCTCAAGCTCGACATGCCCGAGGCCGACATCGAACGCGAACTCCGCCGCTCGATCGGCGCCGAGATCAAGGAAAAGGACCTCAAGAACACCATCATCCTCAACGCCAAGTCGCTGATCGAGAAGGACGCCGACTTCGCCAAGTTCGCCGGCCGCATCCTGCTCTCCTACATTTACGAGGAGGTCCTCGACTGGAGCATCCACAAGGACGGCATCGAGGCTCTCAAGGGCGCCCACCAGAAGGCCTTCAAGCAGTACCTCAAGCACGGCGTCGCCATCAAGCGCCTCAACCCCGAGCTGCTCGACCTCTACGACCTCGACAAGCTCGCCGAGGCCTTCGATCCCTCCGCCGACCTCGACTTCGACTACCTCGGCATCCAGACGCTCTACGACCGCTACCTCATCGTTGACAAGACCGGCTCCAAGCCGCGCCGTCTTGAGACGCCCCAGTTCTTCTGGATGCGCGTCGCCATGGGCCTCTTCAAGCGGGAGGAGACCGACGCCGAGCAGTGGGTCATCCGCCTCTACAACCTCTACAAGGGCCGCCGCTTCTGCTCATCGACCCCGACCCTCTTCAACTCCGGCACCCTGCACAGCCAGCTCTCGTCCTGCTATCTCTACAAGGTCGATGACTCCATCGAGAGCATCATGAACCGCGGCATCGCCGAAAACGCCTTCCTTTCGAAATGGGCCGGCGGTCTCGGCGGATCGTGGACCGCCGTCCGCGGCACCGGGTCCTACATCCAGGGCACCAACGGCGAGTCGCAGGGCATCATCCCCTTCCTCAAGCTCCACAACGACCAGCTCGTCGCGGTCAACCAGGGCGGCAAGCGCCGCGGCTCCGGCTGCGCCTACCTCGAGTCCTGGCACAACGACATCGAGGACTTCCTCGAGCTGCGCAAGAACACCGGTGACGACCGCCGCCGTTGCCACGACATGAACACGGCCAACTGGATCCCCGACCTGTTCATGAAGCGCATGGAGGCCCGCGAGCACTGGACGCTCTTCCGTTCCAACGAGTGCCCCGACCTCCACGACCTCTACGGCAAGGCCTTCGAACAACGCTACACCGAGTACGAAGCCATGGCCGCCGAGGGCAAGATCTGGTCCCGCCAGATCCCCGCCATCGACCTCTGGAAGGGCATGCTCAAGATGCTCTTCGAGACCGGCCACCCGTGGATCACCTTCAAAGACCCCTGCAACGTCCGCTCGCCGCAGGACCACGCCGGCGTCATCCACTCGTCGAATCTCTGCACCGAGATCACGCTGAACACCTCCGATGAGGAAACCGCCGTCTGCAACCTCGGCTCGGTCGTCCTCGACACCCACGTGACCCCCAGCGGCGCGCTCGACCACGAGATGCTCAAGGAGACGATCACCGTCGCCATCCGCGCGCTCGATAACGTCATCGACATCAACTTCTACCCGACCCAGGCCGCCGCCACCGCCAACTCGCGCCACCGGCCGATCGGCATGGGCGTCATGGGCCTGCAGAACGCGCTCTACAAGCGCGGCCTCAGCTTCGCCTCCGATGCCGCCGTCGAGTTCAACGACGAGTTCATGGAGGCCATCGCCTACTACGCCTACAGTGCCTCCAGCGACCTTGCGGCGGAGCGGGGGACCTACTCCAGCTACAAGGGCTCGAAGTGGGACCGCGGCCTGCTGCCGCAGGACACCCTCGACCTGCTCGAGGACGAGCGCGGCAAGGACCTCGAGGTCCCGCGCGGCGGCAAGATGGACTGGAGCGTGGTCCGCGAGAAGATCGCCGAGCACGGCATGCGGAACTCGAACGTCCTGGCCATCGCCCCGACCGCCACGATCTCGAACATCATGGGCACCACCCCGTGCATCGAGCCGAACTACAAGAACCTCTACGTGAAGAGCAACCTGAGCGGCGACTTCATCGTCCTCAACGGCACCCTCGTC
This sequence comes from uncultured Verrucomicrobiae bacterium, assembly GCA_937957985.1. GTDB lineage: Bacteria > Verrucomicrobiota > Verrucomicrobiia > Verrucomicrobiales > Akkermansiaceae > Haloferula. Next base: position 587 of record CALGOH010000005.1, on the reverse strand, counting down.
AACGACCTCAAGAAGGAGGGCCTGTGGAACCAGGAAATGCTCGACCAGCTCAAGTACTTCGACGGCGAGCTCGACGCCATCGACGACATCCCCGAGGCGATCAAGGCCAAGCACCGCACCGTCTTCGGCGTCGACTACCAGTACATCATCGACGCCGCCGCCCGGCGCCAGAAGTGGATCGACCAGAGCCAGAGCGTGAACCTCTTCCTCGCCCAGCCCGACCTCAAGACCCTGAGTCACATGTACCGCCGCGCCTGGGACAAGGGCCTCAAGACCACCTACTACCTCCGCACCCTCCAGGCCTCCAACATCGAGAAGGCGACCATCTCGGTGAAGAAAGAGACCCGCGGTCTGGTCGGGAAGAAAGAGTTCACCGCCGCCGAGAAGCAGGCTTGCAGCATCGACGCCATGATCAATGGCGGCGAGTGCGAGGCCTGCCAATAGGGAGCGCGGCTTTGCAAGCCGCATAGGGGAGGTCAGACACTCCTGTCTGACTTCCACTCTCCACCCTCGACATTCCATTAAGAAGATGTTCACCTGAACCCATGATTGCCCGAGCCGACCGTCCGCTCGAATTCCTCAGCCTC
>CALGOH010000004.1 GCA_937957985.1 uncultured Verrucomicrobiae bacterium | reverse complement strand
ACATCCCCCACCAGGCGGACGCCGGCGCCGCCCTCCTCGACGGTGACGACCGAATTCAGCGCCCCGGAGGAATCCCATCCGCTGCCGTATTCGGGAAACGAACCCGAGTTTCCTCCGGCCCACAATGGCTCGCCGGCCTGAAGACCGGCGTAGTCGAAGACCGTGGGCGGAATCGCCGCGCCATCGGCCACCTTGGTGATCTGCCGGAGGAGGGAGCGACCGGTTTGGTAGCTCTCGTCGTAGTCGAGCACGTAGCGATGATTTTCGTTGCCATCGGTCGCCACGACCACCTCCGCGAGCCTCTCGTCGAAGACCTGCCTCAGACCACCGGCATGAAAGGTCCGGGCGTCCGGCCTCGCTTCGTAGTGGAAGGAAACCTTCGCGTAGGGCGGCAGCCCCTGTCCGTCATTCCCCGTGTAGTTGACTTCCTTGACCCGCATGTTCCGGACTTCGCCGGGAGCGGCGGGAGTCGTCGTCTCGTACACGGCGGTGTAGTAGTTGGAGACGGTGTCCTCCACCCGGTTCACCGACCACGAGAGCACTCCGGCGGCGGTCTCGACCCTGGAATCGGGAGTCCCGCCGAGCGTCAGCTTGAGGCCCGACTTGGTCTGGACCTCCCACCAGGCGGGCCCGTCGCCTGATTGCCCGCGGGCGGCGATGCGAGCGAACGAGTCGATCTCGGTTCGGTACTCGGAATCCGCCGCCCCGTACACGCCACTGGTCAGCACCAGCCTCTCGCCATTGAAAAAGAAGCGGTCATTCGCGTCGAAGTCCACCGGGTCGGGAAACCCGTCCTTCGCCACCGTCGTGCCGCCGCGGGTGATCTGCTGGAGCCCGGTGAGGGACCAACCCACCCCCGCGATGCCGTTCGTGCCATTGGAGGAATAGTCGAGCGAGAGCTTCGGCTCCATGCCACCGGTGCCCTTGGGAAGATCGATCGGCACGCTGTAGGCGGCCGAACCGTCGCCGCCGACCGTCAGCGATCCCTTCAACGCACCCACCGGAGCGTGCTGCCCGAGAATCGTCAGCGGCGGGACCGCGCCAACCGGAGGTGGTGTCAGCGACGGAATCACCCCTTCCCCGCCGGAGGGGCTCCAGAGCGATTCCAGATAGTCCTCAAGCCAACTGCGACCGGTCGCGGGGTTGATTTCATCCCGATCATAGACATTCGGGTCCGAACCGTTGGCGATTTCCCACGCGTCCGGCAACGCATCCTTGTCGGCATCGGGGAAAAGCATGTTGTCGGGATCGGCCGAGAGGTCGTCGATCAGCACGTCGGTGACATCGCTGCCGTAGAAATCGAGCGCGGCAAGCACGGCGGTCCGGCCTTCGAATCCGAGATTGGCCGCCGCAAGCTGGCCATCGACGAACAGGTCCCAGACGAGGCGGGAGCTGTCGTGCCGCAAGGTCACCCGCACGTAGGATGAGGCGCGTTGTTCCTGGGCATCGATGGCGAAATCCGGCGCGAGCCGATACCACTCGCTCACCGCCGCGGGATCACCAGCGTCGTCGTCGCCGTGATAGACCCAGAATTCCCCGGCGGTTCCGGTGTCGTTCTGCTGGAAGGCGACCTGGCTGCCGTTGACGAACAAGGAGGCGAGGCTGCCCGCGGGATTGGCCGGTGGTTTGATCTGGAAATCCACGAAAGCGACCTGCTCCGCCGAATCCCAGTCGAGCATCCTGCGAAGGCGGCTCTCACCGAGCACTCCGGTCTTGCCGACCCTCAGCGCCTGTCCGCCGCCGACACCCAGGCCTGCCGGACTGATGTCGGCCACGCCGGAGATCAGCTCCCAGTCGGAATATTCCCCGCCAGAGCCCGAATCCACCAGATCGAGTGGCGTGAACTCGGGTGACTCGAAATCAATGGGTGGCAGGTAGGCCAGCACCGAGGTGCCGAGCATCGAGAAATTCGCGAGAATCGCGCCGGTCCAAGTGAGCCATCCGTTTTTCACGCCGCGGATTGAAATCCCCCCCCCCCCAACCCAGGTCAAGCTTCGACGTGGGGAAATTTACGAACAATCAGCCAATCGACGAAACGCCGGTCTCGTTGCCGGACTCCGCCACCTTGAGACATCGCCCCCGACCTTGACCCCGGGCCACCGGCGGGTATCTCTTCCGCCGTCGCCATGAAACGCCTCGCCGCCCTCCTGCTGCCAACGCTGCTCGCCGCCTCGTGCGACTTGGGACAGAGTTCCAGCCAAAGCCGCTATCTCGCCGCCTACGCTCCGCCGCGCCGGGAGCAGCGCGCCGCCGAGGATCCCGGCGCGTCGCTTCCCGACGACGTCTCCTACTGGGCCGGCGACGGCGTCCGCGGGAACCCCCTCGTCCGCATCGACCTCAGCGCGCAGAACGCCTTCTTCTACAAGAGCGGGAAACTCGTCGGCGTCTCGCGCATCTCGACCGGCACCGACGAACACGCCACC
>CALGOH010000003.1 GCA_937957985.1 uncultured Verrucomicrobiae bacterium | reverse complement strand
CGTTCATCGGAACCTCATCCGCCGACTTCCGCCGCACCGCCAACCGCCACGACGAGTCGCTCGCTCCGCCCCCGACGGTGCTCAACCGCCTCGAAGACGCGGGCGTCACCACCATCGGCGTCGGCAAGATCTCCGACATCTTCGCCGACTCGGGCATCACCGAATCGCATCCCACCCGGTCGAACACCCATGGCATGTCCACCATCGAGGACCTCTGGCGCGAAGGCCGTGACGGCCCGCACCTCGTCTTCGCCAATCTCGTCGACTTCGACATGCTCTACGGCCATCGCCGTGACCCCGGGGGATACGCCACCGCCCTCATCGAGTTCGACCGCTGGCTGGGCGGATTTCTCGCCCGCTTCGATCCGCCCGACCTGCTCATCATCACCGCCGACCACGGTAACGATCCCTACCACGGCGGAACCGACCACACCCGGGAAAGGGTCCCGCTCCTCACCCTCCACGCTCCCGAGACTTCCGTTTCCAATGGGGGCTTCGGCACCGTCGCCCGCCTGCTCGCACGGCATTTCGGCCTCCCTGGGTGAAAGCCCCTGCTGGACATGGTAAAACATCCGTAATAACGTCCTTTCATGACCACCACGCTCAAGATCACCTCCATCGGCAATTCCGCAGGTGTCATCCTCCCGAAGGAGCTGCTTGAAAAGCTCCGCGTCGGCAAGGGTGACACCCTGTTCGTCACCGAGACGCCGAACGGGCTCGAATTGTCCGCCCACGACGAAGAGGTCGAACGCCAGATGGAGATCGCGGAGAAACTGATGCGCGAAAATCGCAATCTTCTCCGGAAGCTCGCCCAATGACTCATCAAGAGCCGATCTGGCTGAAGCATGAGTTCGTTCTCATGCTTCACTCCCGACAACTCGCGGAACATGGTGGTTCGACCGGCATCCGCGATGAAGGCATGCTGTTGTCGGCGCTCCATCGACCGCAGGACAAGTGGCACTACGGCGACCCGAAACCCGACTTGTGCGAATTGGCCGCCGCTTACGCGTTCGGCTTTGCGAAAAATCATCCATTCGTTGATGGCAACAAGCGCACCTCGGCCATGACTTGCGAAACCTTCCTCGTCCGCAACGGCCTCCACCCAACCGCCAGCGAAGAGGAAAAGTATCCATTCTATCTGTCTCTCGCGTCCGGTGATCTGACCGAGGAAGACTTCGCCGCCTGGCTCCGCCAGAACACCGCTCCCGTCGAATGACCCCCCACATCCCCACCCTCATCAGCCGCAAGCGCGACGGCGAACATCTCAAGCCCGCCGAGATCCGCGCGCTGGTCGATGGCTACGTTTCCGGCGAGGTGCCCGACTACCAGATGTCGGCCTTCGCGATGGCGGTGTTCTTCAAGGGCATGAACGCCGCGGAGACCGCCGCCCTGACCCGCTCGATGCTCGAAAGCGGCGACGTCTTCAAACATCCTGCCGGCCCGCCGGTCGTCGACAAGCACTCGACCGGCGGCATCGGCGACAAGGTCTCTCTCGTCCTCGCGCCGCTGGTGGCGGCGGCCGGATGCCGCATCCCGATGGTCTCGGGCCGCGGCCTCGGCATCACCGGCGGCACGCTCGACAAACTCGAGTCCATCCCCGGTTTCAACGTCCACCTCGACCTCGACCAGGCCGCCGCGCAACTGGCGAAGCTCGGCGTCGTGATGATGGGCCAGACCGAACGCTTCTGCCCGGCGGACAAGAAGCTCTACTCGCTGCGCGACGTCACCGGCACCGTGGCCTCGATCCCGCTCATCACCGCCTCGATCATGTCGAAGAAGCTGGCCGAGTCGCTCGACCGGCTGGTGCTCGACGTGAAGTTCGGCACGGGTGCCTTCATGAAGACCGAGAAGGACGCCCGCGCCCTCGCCGACTCCATGATCGCGGTCGGAAAGGAGATGAACGTCGAGGTCCACGCCCTGCTCAATCCGATGTCCGAACCGCTGGGCCGTACCGTCGGCAACGCGCTCGAGGTCGTCGAAGCGATCGAATCCCTCGAGGGCGGCGGACCCGCCGACCTCCGCAAGCTGGTTCTCGATCTCGCCGAAGTCATCGTCGATGCCGATCGACAGACCCTCGAAGGCCTGCTCGACGACGGCTCCGCCCGCGCCAGGTTCGACGAACTGGTCGCCGCCCAGGGGGGCGATCCCGCCGACCTCCCGAGGATTTCGGAGATCCACACCGCCCCGGTCGTCCGCGAGGTCCCGGCCGAAGATACGGGAACCATCGTACAAGCCGACGCAGGCCTCATCGGACAGGCCGCCCTGCAGCTCGGCGCGGGCCGCTCGCGGGCGACCGACGGCGTCGATCCCGCGGTCGGTTTCGACCGGCTGGTGAAGGTCGGCGAAACCATCCATCAGGGCGACCCGTTGCTCCGCATCCACGCCCGCAGCACCATCGATGCCGAAATGGCCGAGGCGCTGATCGACCAGGCGTTCCGCATCGAGCCATGAGTGGGGGAAAGGATCGTTCGGCACGCACCGCGACCTTCGTGGTGATCGGTGTGCTGCTCGCCATGGTCCTCTGGGGAATCTTCCGGGAGCCCAAGCGTCCGGAATCGCGGCGGATGGCGGAGATGGAGGAGATCGCCAGGTCCCGCGCCGGACTCGAGGCCGATCGCCGCGACGCGGAACTGGTCCGCCAACTCATCGCCGAGGACCTCGACGACCGACGCTTCCGCTTCGGCACCGTCATGCGCGCGGCATCCGGCAAGCAGGTCCTCCCCCTCGATCCCGAGAGTCCGACCCACCGGCGCGTGCTTGATGCCATCGATGCCTCGCTCACCCGGGCCACGGAGATTCTCAGCCGCGAGGACTCGCCGGTGCGGGAACACCGCCGCATCAACGAGGTCTCGTCCCACTTCGAGGAGGCGCTGCGGCTCGACCTCGACGCCATCGATGGCCTGGCCTGCGACATCCCCGCCAACCGCGAGGGCGACAAGCAGCGCAGCGGCTATCCGGATCTCCGCATCGTCGATGAAGCCAGCGGCGAGGTGTTCTACCTCGATCCGAAGCTGGTTGAAAACGACTCTTGGGACAGCAGCTTCCGCACCTTCTATTTCGAGCCGAAGGACGAGAGTCTCAAGATCAACGACGACGCCGTGCACCTGCTGGTCGGCATCGGTCACGACGGCAGGAGCCGCGCCTGGACCTTCGGCCCGTGGAAGGTGGTCGATCTCTCGACCACCACCCTCCGTCTCAAGCCGGAGTTCCAGGCCTCGAACCGGGACCTGTATCCGGCGGAACCGTAGGCGGAGTGGCTCCTTCCAGGGGCCATGAGCCGGGGGCGGCGGCTTTCCAGCCGTCGCGAGGCTTGGAAGCCTCCCGCCCCGCTGATGGCGCTTCGAGAAGCGCCACTCCGGCCGCCATCAATACCGCCGCCACGCCGCCGGCACGAAGAGCACGAGAATGGCGAACAGTTCGAGCCTGCCGAGAATCATGAGGCCGGCGAGAAACACCTGGGTCGGCTCGCGCAGGCCCGAGAAGTTGTCCGTCGGGCCGAGGTCACCGAATCCGGGACCGATGTTCGACAGGGTCGCCAGCACCGCCGCGAGGCAGGTCTCGAGCTTGATGCCATGGCCGGCCTCGAAGATCCCCACCACCACGGCACCCACCGCGATGATGAGCAGGTAGAGGGCGACGAACGAGGTGGTCCTCGCCCGCGCCTCCCCGTCGATCGGGTTGCCATTGACGACGAGGCGGAAGATCTGGTTCGGGCGGAAGGCGCGGATGATCTCGTGCGCCGAGGCTTTCAGGAACACCACGAGGCGGCTGACCTTCATGCCGCCGGCGGTCGAACCCGAACACCCGCCGATCACCATCAGGATCGCCAGCAGGGCCTGGCACCACGCCGGCCAGAGCTCGTAGTCGGCCGTGCCGAAACCGGTGGTCGAGGCGATCGAGACCACCACGAACCACCCGTCCCTGAGCGCCCCGGCAAAGCCGATCGAATAGCGTCCGTCGATCGCGAGACCCGCCGCGATGCCGACCGCCACCAGCGCGCAGATGCCGAGGAACCACCGGGCGTCGTCCTCGTCCTTCAGGCGGTTCCAGCGGCGCCGGATGATGACCGCATAGATCAGGAAGTTCAGGCTGCACACGACCATGAAGAGGCTGATCCACAGCTCGATGGCCCAGCCGTTTCCCCAACCGGAGTAGTAGCCGACGCTGGCATTGTGCGGGCTGAAGCCGCCGGTCGAAACCGTCGTCATCGCATGCGAGATCGCGTCGTACCAGGTCAGTCCGAGCCCGCGCAACCCGAGGCAGCAGACGAGGGAGATGGCGAGGTAGATCTTGAGCAGGGTCATCGCCGTGTCGCGGATGCGGGCGGTCGATGCCTCGCCCGCCTGGAAGGACGACTCGTTCTTGAAGAGCGACTTCGATCCGACCCCGAGATACGAGAGCACGGCCACGAACAGGACCAGGATCCCGATCCCGCCCAGCCACTGGGTCATCGCCCGCCACAGCAGCAGGCCGCGGGGCCATTGCGAGAGATCGCCGATGACCGTGGAACCGGTCGTGGTGAATCCCGAGGTCGCTTCGAAGATCGCCTCGGGCCAACCGAGATGGGGCGGGCACAGGATGAACGGCAGCGATCCGAAGATCGCCGAGAGGATCCAGCCGAGGCCCACGATCACCACGCCCTCCCGACGGGGTATGCGCTCGATCTTTCAGAGACCGGAGCGAAGCAGTATCCCGGCGGCCAGCACGGTCCCCCCGGCGGCGG
>CALGOH010000002.1 GCA_937957985.1 uncultured Verrucomicrobiae bacterium | reverse complement strand
TGACGCTGCGCTGTCCATCCGTGGCCGTCTATCGCGGGCTGCACCCGCCACAGCGGGGCGCAGCTCGCCTCCTGATTGCCGAGATTGTCGGACGGGTGAAAGGCGTCACCGCGGGTACCGCCGGGGGTGATAGAGAAGGAGTAGGCCGTGGATCGGTCGCGACGGGTGTCCAGCGAGATGAACAGCTCCTCGGTCGGCATGCCGCTGTCGCGGCGACCCACCAGTGGACGGATCGCGTCCGGCGTGCCGGAGTGCATCCGCGCGCCGATCACCAGCGCGTCCCCGACCAGGAGGAAGCGCACCTCGGTGTCGTCGGCGGCCGGCGACCCCTCGTTCGGCTCGCGCTGGATGAAGCCGCGCGCCGGCTCGAGCGTGCGCCACACCGGCTCGTCGAGGCGGCCATCGAGGGTGATTGTTCCGGAAGCGGCCTGCCCGGCAATCACCTGCCGGGGCGCACGCGGCCCTTGACCGGCGAGGGAAGGCGCCACAAGGACCACCGTGGCGACGAGGATCAGGCGAGTGGAAGGCATGGCCAGCACGACGTCCTCCGGGCCGAAACGTTTCATGTTGCACCACTGCAACGCGATCCTCCGGCCCTACGGGGGCGACAGCTGTAAAGTTACAGATGTAGTAGTAGACTCCGGCCGCGTCCCTGATCCGGGATCGTGACCCTCGGCCGGGATCCGAGGTATGACCGGTCAGGAGGGGCAATGATGCCGACCAGCCGATGGAGCGCCGCGTTCTTGTGTCTGGCATTGGCCGCGTGCGGATCGACCGGACCCAGCCCGCTCGACCAGCTGGCCCTCGCCGAGGGACGCTGGGAGCGGTCCGGACCCGAACAGTACGAGTTCGAGTTGCGGGTGGTGTGCTTCTGCCCGGCCGAATACGCCGAGTGGCACCGGGTGCGCGTGGCAGCCGGCGCGATCACCGACCTGGTGACCGTCGAAACCCAGGCACCGGTGCCGTCGGCGCGGTGGGCCTAGTGGTCCACGGTGGACCCGCTCTTCGACCATCGCACGGCCGGCGACACGAGCGCCGACTTCCTCGACGATTCCCCGACCGTGGTCCGGGAGCAGGTCGTTTCGGTGCTCGCCGAGGCGGAAAGCCGCTTTGAACTGGCGCGATGAGCCGCCGAGTCATCCTCGACGAGTGCCTGCCGCGCAAACTCAAGCGGATCCTTGGCGACAACCGGGTCGAAACCGCTTTCGAAGCCGGGCTCGCCGGACTGAAGAACGGCGAGTTGCTGAGCGCCATCGGAGGAACCTACGAGGTCTTCGTCACCGTTGACAAAGCCCTGGCCGATCAACAGAACCTCTCCGCACTCACCTTCGGAATCGTCTTGATCCGGGTTCCAAGCAACGCCATCGAAGATCTCCTGCCGCTGGCCACAGCGCTGCGCTCCGCCATCGCCGGAGTCCGCTCCGGAAACCTGATCGAGGTCAGCGGCTACTGATCCCATTTTCATGAACACCATCGTCACCGGTCTCCAATGGGGAGACGAAGGCAAGGGCAAGATCGTCGATTACCTCACCGAGTCCGCCGACGTCGTCGTGCGCGGCCAGGGCGGCAACAACGCCGGCCACACGGTCATCGCGGGCGGCACCAAATACGTCCTCCACCTGCTGCCCTCCGGCATCCTGTGGGAAGGCAAGACGAACGTCATCGGCAACGGCGTCGTCCTCGATCCGATCGGACTCGTCGCCGAGATCGAGCGCCTCGAAGGCCAGGGCATCGCGATCACGCCCGGGAAGCTCCTCATTTCCGACCGCTGCCACGTGGTCCTGCCGCTGCACAAGGAACTCGACGCCGCCCGTGAGGCCGCCCTGGGCGACCGGGCGATCGGCACCACCAAGCGCGGGATCGGACCGGCCTACGCCGACAAGATCAACCGCAACGGCCTGCGCGTCGCCGACCTCTTCGACGAGGACTTCTTACGCGAGGTCCTCGACCACCGCACCGCCGAGGCCAACGAGGTGCTGGCGAAGTTCGATCTTCCGACCTTCGACGCCGACCAGCAGGCCGGAGAAGTGCTCGCCGCCTTCGCCAGGCTCAAACCGCATGTCACCAACACCATTCCGGTCCTGCACGATGCGTGGAAATCCGGCAGGAACATCCTGTTCGAAGGCGCCCAGGGTTCGCTGCTCGACATCGACTTCGGCACCTTCCCCTTCGTCACCTCGTCGAACACCACCGCCGGCGGCTCGTGCACCGGCACCGGCCTGCCGCCGACCGCCATCGACCGCGTCGTCGGCGTCTGCAAGGCCTACACCACCCGCGTCGGCGCCGGTCCCTTCCCCTCGGCCGATGCCGGACTGTCGGACTATCTCCACAACCTCGGTCGGGAATTCGGTGCCACCACCGGCCGGGCCCGCGGATGCGGCTGGCTCGATGCCGTGCTGCTCCGCCACGGCTGCATGGTCAACGGCACCACCGGCCTCGCCGTGACCAACGTCGACGGTCTCGACCAGTACGAGACGCTGAAGATCTGCATCGCCTACGACATCGACGGCACCCGCCACGAACTGCCTCCCGCCGACCGCCAGGCGTGGAACCGCGCACAACCGGTCTACGAGGAACTTCCGGGATGGATGACCGACACCACCGGCTGCACCCGGTACCAGGATCTTCCGGACAACGCCCGGGGCTACCTCGCGCGCCTGTCGGAACTCTGCGGCACCCCCATCCGCTTCGTCGGTGTGGGACCCGGCCGCGAGCAGACCCTCGTGGTGGACGCCGATTGACTCTTGCCTGATCGGGAAACCCCGTCGCTTTTTTCCCGCCCTTCATCAAAACTTCATCCGGCCCGAGTCCATTTGCCGACGCGCAATGGCGAGAGTTGATGCCTGAGGAACCGTCAGTCCCCGACCACATCGCCGTCATCATGGACGGCAACGGCCGCTGGGCGAAAGAGCGCGGCCTGCCGAGACGCGAAGGCCACCGGGCCGGCGCCGAATCGGTGCGCGAATGCGTCGAGGCCTGCAAGCAGCTGGGCGTCAGCTACCTCACGCTCTACGCGTTCTCCTCGGAGAACTGGAGCCGCCCGGCGGACGAGGTGGCCGGTCTGATGCAATTGCTCGAGCGATTCCTCGAGCAGAAGGCCGAGGAGATGATGAAGCAGGACGTGCGGCTGCAGGCCATCGGACATCTCGACCGCCTGCCGGACAAGACGCGAGACACCCTCCGCGAGGCCATCGAGCGCACCTCCGGGAACGCCTCGATGACCCTCGTCCTCGCGTTGTCCTACGGGTCGCGCGAGGAGATCACCGAAGCGGTCCGGGCCATGGTTCACGAAGCGATCGAGGGACGGCTGACACCGGGCGAAGTCGATGCCGACCTGGTCGCCTCGCACCTCTACACCGCAGGCCTCCCCGACCCCGATCTGCTGATCCGCACTTCCGGCGAGCTGCGGGTGTCGAACTTCCTCCTGTGGCAGATCAGCTACGCGGAAATCGTCATCTTCAAGAAGTTCTGGCCCGACTTCACCCAGGCCGACCTCTTCAACGCGGTCGAGTAATACAAGCGCCGGCACCGCCCCTTCGGCGGTCTCTGAAAAGGACCGCCGATCTCCGAATCGGCGAATCTTATCCATCCCATCCATCTTGGTCCGAATCCTCTCGGTCTTGTCCCGGGTCCGTCACTGGCTCGATCGCCCTGCCGGGTCCGCGGAGTTTCCGCCCTTGCTTTCCGGGGAAAGCCGCCCATGCTTCCCCTCGTCGGCCGCTTGAACGCCGACCCCGCGCGTACCCCGCGCCCTTCGCAGCCGGCGTTCTCCGGCCCCACCGCGACCTTCCGGTTCGCCTCTTATCCTTTCCTAACATCATCATGCCCCGTACCACCCTGCGCGACCGCATCCTCGAAATGATGCGACAGCGCGACTACCGCCCACTCAACAAATCCGAGTTCGCCCGCGCGCTTGAGATCCCGTCCGACCAACGCGCACGGCTCCGCCGCGAGCTGTCAAAACTCGAGGCCGAAGGCGAGATCGAGCCCGGCAAGAAAGGCCGCTACGCCCTCGCCACCCGCCGCGACGACCGCCTGCGCGGCACCCTCAAGTTCACGCCCAAGGGCCACGGCTGGTTCTACCCCGACCCGCTCGACCTCGAGGAAAGCGACACCGGCTACGACCTCGAGCCCGGCACCCGCCTCTATGTCGCCCGTCAGGACACCGGCAAGGCGCTCGACGGCGACCGGGTGCTCGTTTCGCTCAAGCAACGCCCCATCAGCCCCAGGCAGTTCCGCAGCAACCGCAGGGACGGAGGACGACCGCAGGACCTCGACGAGGATCCCCGCGCGGTGGTTGAGGAGATTCTCGAAAGACGTTCCGGCAAGATCGTCGGCACCTACCAGCAGAAGGGTCGCAACGCCTGGGTCCGGGCCGACGATCCCGCCATCGACGGCAACGTCGAACTGATCGGCGACACCACCGCCCGCCCCGGCCAGACGGTCGTGGTCGCGATCGAGAACTGGCAGCACGCCAAGCCCCACGGCCGCATCATCGAGGTCCTCGGCTGGCCCGACGAGGCGGGCGTCGACATCCTCTCGATCATCCACCGCAACGGACTCCGCACCTCGTTCCCCGACGAGGTGCTGGCCGAGGCCCGCGCCTTCGCCGACGAGGTCGATCCGAAGGAGGCCGCGCTGCGCGAGGACTGGCGCGACCGGCTGGTGATCACCATCGACCCCGCCGACGCCAAGGACCACGACGATGCGATCTGGGTCGAGCGCACCGAAAAGGGCTGGAAGCTCGCCGTCCACATCGCCGACGTCTCCCACTACGTGAAGCCTCGTACTTCACTCGACCAGGAGGCCATCAAGCGCGGCAACTCGACCTATCTCGTCGATCGCGTGATCCCGATGCTCCCGGTCGAGCTGTCCAACGGGCTGTGCTCGCTCAAGCCCGACGTCGATCGCCTGACCAAGTGCGCGGTGATCGAGGTAGATCGCTCCGGAAACGTCTTCAAGTCGCGCTTCTGCAACGCGCTGATCCATTCGCAGGCCAAGCTTTCCTACGAGCAGGCGCAGGCGATTCTCGACGGCGGCCAGGCACCGAAGGGCGCCCACAAGGGCGTCGCCGACATGGTCCGCGAGGCGTGGAAGATGGCCGCCTCCCTGCGCAAGCGGCGTTTCGCCCGCGGCGCCCTCGACCTCGAGATGCCGGAGATCCGCGTGATCCTCGGCGACGACGGCCGCGCGGCGAAGATCGAGAACGTCGTCCACACCGAGAGCCACCAGCTCATCGAGGAATGCATGCTCGCCGCCAACGAGTCGGTCGCCCGCATCCTCAAGATCCGCAACAAGCCCGCGATCTACCGCGTCCATGAGGACCCCGATTTCTCCAAGCTCCAGGAGTACGGCGAGACCGCCAAGGCCTTCGGCTACCAGTTCGGCGACCTGACCAACAAGAAGCACGTCCAGCAACTCCTCGACGCCGCCCGCGGCCGGCCCGACGAGCACGCGATCAAGGTCGGCCTGCTCAAGTCGCTCAAGCGCGCCGCCTACTCGCCCGACCCGCTCGGCCACTACGGCCTGTCGAAGGGCGACTACTGCCACTTCACCTCGCCGATCCGCCGCTACGCCGATCTCATCGTCCACCGCGCGCTCCAGCCCTTCCTGAGCAATCCGCCGAAGCAGGCCGACCCGACCCCGAAGCAGTCGGAACTCGCCGAGATCGCCCGTCACATCTCCGACACCGAGCGCGCGTCCGCCGACGCCGAGGGCGAGTCGAAGATGATCAAGCTGCTCGACTACCTCGACCAGTGCGCCGGTGCGAAGGAACCGGTCGTTTTCGAGGGACTCGTCACCGAACTCCGCTCGATGGGCCTGATGGTCGAGGCGACCGAGATCTCGACACGCGGCGTGATCAAGCGCGAGGACCTGCCCGGCGGGCGCTGGCAGTTCGAGTCCAACAGCAACCGCTACGTCGGCCCCGGCGGCCGAAAGATCGAACTCGGCCAGCGCCTCCGGATGGTCGTCGCCCGCATCGACCACGACCGGCGCTTCGTCGACTTCGCGCTGGTTGGCGAGGGAAAGGCGGACGGCCCCGTCCGCCGCGATGATCGCAAGGGGTCGAAGTCGTCCTCCGGCAGATCAGCCTCGCGAAAATCCGGTCGCAACCGCGGTGACGGCAAACAGTCGAAGAAGCCTTCCCGCCAGCGCCGGCGCAAGAAGCGGTGAACCGGAGGACCGCCGATCTCCGAATCGGCATGGTATCCGGGATCCGGGGAAAAATCCCGATATTCCCCCCGTCGCACCTTGACAGAATACCCCCCTCCTCCCGTATCGGAAGCCCTCAATCCCGAACCCGAATGAAACGCTCCATCCTCTTCCTCCTCCCCACCCTCGCCCTCGCCCACCCGGACCACGACACCGAACCCGGCGACGCCCCGCAGACCGCCGTCCGCACCGGCAACGGCGAATGGACCTACGAAGCCGTGCCGAACTGGGACGACCTGCCCGACGGCGCCGACGTCGGCCCGACCCACGGCGGCGTGGTCGTCGACAACGATTCCGGCCTGATCTACGCCTCGACCGACGCCGCGCACTCGGTGCTCGTCTACCAGCCCGACGGCAAGCTGGTGAAGACGATCGCGCCGGAATGCCAGGGATTCCACGCCATGGACATCGCCACCGAGGACGGCAAGACGGTCCTCTACGGCGCCCAGCTCGGCGGACCGAATCCGCTGCGCGTGTGCAAGATCAACACCGATGGCAAGCTGTTGCTCGAGATTTCCGCCAAGGAACACCCGGACCTCGAGGGCGGCTGGAAGGGCCTCACCTCCGTCGCCGTCGCGCCCGACGGCTCGATCTTCTGCTCGATGGGCTACGGCGCCCAGTTCATCCACAAGTTCGACGCCGCCGGCAAGCACCTCAAGACCTTCGGCGGCCGCGGCAAGGGCGAGCAGGTCCTTACCAACACCAGCCACGGCCTCAAGGTCGACCTGCGCTACGACGAGCCACGACTGCTGGTCTGCGACCGGGAGAACCGCCGCCTTTTCCACACCACCCTCGAAGGCGAGTGGATCGGCGAATACTGCACCAACCTGCGCCGCCCGTGCTCGGTTTCCATACTCGGTGACTTCTGCGCCGGGGCGGAAATCGAGTCGCGCGTGACCATCATCGACAAGAACGGCGCGCCCGTCGCCTTCCTCGGCGACAATCCGGACCGCAAGCAGTGGGCCAACTTCAAGGTCGAGCCGAAGGACATGCAGCCGAACATCTTCACCGCCCCCCACGGGCTCTCCTTCGACAAGGACGGCAACCTCTACGTCGAGGACTGGAACAAGACCGGCCGCATCACGAAGTTGCGCAAGCTTCGGTAACGGAGCGTCCGTCTTCGGCCCTTGCATCGGTCACGGCTTCCCCTAGCGTCCCCACCGACATGCAAGCACACACCATTGCCGGCGTCCTGGCCCTCGGCCTCGCCACCTCCCTCCCGCTCCTCGCCCAGGACGGGGATCCGGCGCAAGCCGAAGCCGCCACCCAGCCCGCCGAGGCTCCGGATGCCGCCACGGTGAAGTCCGACTCGTCCTACGGTCTCGGTTTCCGCACCGGCGGCGAGTTCGGCCAGCGCTACGGAAACTTCGGCATCACCCCGGACGACGTGGAGATGGAGGCCTTCATCAGGGGCTTCCTCGACGGCTTCAAGGGCAACGAGCCGGAACTCTCCGAGGACAAGGTGGGCGCCGCCATGCAGGCGCTCGGCGACCTGCTCCAGAGCCGCGAGCAGGAGGTGGCCGCGAAGAACCTCGAGACCGGCAAGGCCTTCCTCGAGGAGAACAAGAAGAAGGAAGGCGTGAAGACCCTCGAAAGCGGACTGCAGTACGAGGTCATCACCGAAGGCGATGGCGCGACCTACGAGGAACCGAAGGAGGGCGAACCCGCCAAGCAGTTCCAGGTAAACTACAGCGGCTCGCTGATCGACGGCACCGAGTTCGACGCGTCTCCCGAGGGCGAACCGGTGACCATGAACCTCGATGTCATCGAAGGCTTCAAGCAGGCGCTCACCACCATGCCCGTCGGCTCGAAATGGCGGCTCTTCATCCCGAGCGAGCTGGCCTACGGCGAACAACGCCGCAGCCCGGAGATCGGGCCCAACTCGACGCTGGTCTTCGACCTCGAGCTGCTCAAGATCGAGGACGCGCCGGCTCATCCCGGCGGCCTGCCCTTCCCCATGCCCGAGCCGGGGCAGCAGCCCGGGGAGTGATCCCCGCGGCCTGACCCGATCCGGGCGCTCCGGATTTCACGGTGACGGGTCGTTGATCGGGCCGCCATTCTCGGCTATGGCTGGAGCATGAGCAAGATCACCTTCTACGGACACGCCTGCTTCTCGGTCGAACTGGGCGACGGAACCCGACTCCTCTTCGACCCCTTCATCACTCCCAACGACCTGGCGAAGGAGATCGACGTCGATTCGATCGAAGCCGACTACGTGCTCGTCACCCACGGGCACGCCGACCACGTCGCCGACGCCGAAGGCATCCTCAAGCGCACCGGCGCCACCCTGATCTCGAACTTCGAGATCGTGACCTGGTTCGGCAACAAGGGTGTCGACAAGACCCATCCGATGAACCACGGCGGCGGCTACGGCTTTCCCTTCGGACGCGTCACCTACGTCAACGCCATCCATTCCTCGTCCCTTCCCGACGGCAGCTACGGCGGCAACCCGGGCGGCTTCGTCATCGAGACCGGCAGCGAGTGCTTCTATGTCTCCGGCGACACCGCCCTGCACACCGACCAGAAGATCCTCGGCGAGCGCTACCGGCTCGACTTCGCGGTACTCTGCATCGGCGACAACTTCACGATGGGCCCCGCCGACGCCGCGCTCGCCGCCGAGTGGACGGGGGTGAAAAAGGCGATCGGCTGCCACTACGACACCTTCCCGCCGATCGAGATCGACCACGAAAAGGCCAAGGGCGAATTCGCCCAGCGCGGCGTCGAACTGCTGCTCCCCGCCATCGGCGAGACGGTGGAGTTGTAGATGGCACCGGATCGCGACGGGCCAAGGGAAGTGGCGCGCCTCCGCGCCACAAGCCGCAACGGTCTCCCGTCGCCCGGAGGTTTGCGGGGCGAGGGCGCCCCGCCTCCTACTCCATCAGTTCGGCCACGCGTTCGGGCGTTCCTTTCCAGCGGTCGATGAAGGCGGGTTTGTCATCGACCCGCAGCGAGTCGTCCGGTTCCAGCTCGATGTTGAGATGGGCCAGTTGCTTGAAATCGAGGCAATACTGTTTGCCCTCGCGGATCAGATAGAGGTTCCGCCCGCCGAACTCGTCGCGACCTCCTGCCGCGTCGATGGCCTGCAGGACCGTCAAGCCCTCGCGGAATCCCACCGGTCCGTTGTTGCGGACCCTCCCGCCCACGCTGACGCGTGCGCCGCCCGGTTGACGCATCTTCTCCGCCACCACCTCGACCCGCGGTCGCTGGTAGATTCCCGAGTTCCGGTATGCCCCTTCCACCCTCTCGGCGAGTTGCAGCGGCGTCAGGCCGACAGCTCGCACACCGCTCTCGAGAAGCGGTAGCCGCACCTCGCCACGTTCGTTGACAACATAGTCGCCCGTCACTTTTCCCGCATCCTCCGCCGGAACTCCACGAAGTGTGAGATGAATCTCGTCCCCCACGTTCACTTCAGCCGCCGCCAGCGGCATCCACAGGCCCATGAGCAAAAGAATCGGTGCTTTCATTGGCGACGACTCCTAGCGAGACCTTTACTTTGTGTCAAAAAGTAATTTGCCCGGTCCTGCATCCAAGGGTTGCCCCGCCGTCCCCGGCGGGCGACACTTTCCGTGTGAGGGCGCTCCTGCCAGGCCGGCTGCTGCAACTCGTCACCGCCCTGGCGGTGGCGGTGGTCGCCTCGTGCGCCCCGAACTACACGCTGGTCAACCACACCCCTCCCGAGGAGGTCCGCAACGAGACGTTCCAGTACCGCAAGTGGGCCCGCAAGAACGTGGAGCCCGACACGGTGCTGGTCGCGCTGCACGGATTCAGTGGCGCCTCCATCGACTACGAGAATCTCGCGAAGCACCTGCTCAAGGAACAACCGGAGAGCGCGGTCTACGCCTACGAGGTCCGCGGCCAGGGTCGCGATCCGAAGAAGGACCGCCGCGGTGACATCGACGATCCGGAGAACTGGTCGGTCGATCTGCTCACCTTCACCGCCCTCGTGCGGGACATGCATCCCGACGCCAGGATCGTGTGGTTCGGCGAGAGCATGGGCGGGCTCATCCTTTCCCACACCTACCACGAGCAGATCGAACAGGGACTGAAGCCACCCTGCGACGCCATCGCCATCAGTTCGCCGGTCGTGAAGATCCGTGACGACTTCCCCGCCTGGAAAAAGGAACTCGTCCGCGGCGTCTCGAAGGTCGCGCCCAGGGCACGCATCTCGCTCGAGACGCTTTCCGGTGGCGAGGAGGTTCCGATGACCGCCGACAGCGTCCACTCGGAGCAGTCGGAAACCAATTCCTGGCACATCGAGAAGCACACCCTCCGACTGCTGGTGGCCCTGGCCGAAATGATCGAGCAGATGCCGGAATATGCCGCCGATTTCGAGGTTCCCACCCTCGTGCTGCACGGAGGCAAGGACTTCTTCACCAACGCCGACGACGTGAAGGATTTCGTGGGCCATATCCCGGAGACCACCCCCCATCGGCGCCTCTATTACCCGGAGGGCCACCACCTGCTGATGTACGATGACGTCAAGGACGAGGTGGTCGAGGACATCGCCGGCTGGCTCGACAGCCTGCGCAAGTAGTCCGCTTGCCAGCACGCCCCGTCAGGGCCAAGCTCCCGCCCATGAAACCCCTTCTTTTCCTGACCCCACTGCTCCTCGCGAGCTGCGCTCCGAGGGCGGTCCTGCTGCTCGATGCGGGCAGCCAGCCCTCGCCGGCGGAAAAACCCGCGGAATCGGTCGCCACCGCGCCGACGACGACCGCGCCTTCGCCTCAACTTCCCGAGCGCCGCGACGACGACCTTGGCCTGCTGGAGCCGCGCTCGATCGCCGAGATCCCGGACGAACGGGAGATGCGGCCCACCGTCGATCCCGACGAGAAGCCCGCGGTGATCGCCACGCCACCGTCTAGCGAATAATGATGACCGGACCCCGCCAGCGGGGTCCCGGGCACGGGTGCCACGGACGGAACGGCCTCGTCACGACCGGTCGGCACACGCTCCACCCGGGCGTTCCATACCAGCCCCGGTGGTAGCGGTGATGGTAGCGGAACTCGAAATACGGCCGCTCCTCCTTCGCGCGCCGCTCCCACGCCGGGACAAAACGCTTCTTCGCGTCGCCCGCCAGCGGACCGTCCACGAACGCCACCTTGCCCTCGGAGTCATACCAGACCTCGCCCTCGATCTCATCCTCCGCGATGACCGGAACGAGCCCGAGCAGGAACAGCCACAACCATTTCATCCCGGCAACCTCGCATCTTCCCCGCTGCTCTTCAAGCCGCCGATCTTGCCACCCACCACAAAAGCCCCAACGTTCGACCCATGCCCCGCCCGCCGAAGAAATTCCGCGCGTTCCCCTTCGAATACCATCAGGAACTCGAACTCACCATCGAGACCCTCAGCAACCTCGGCGACGGCATCGCCCGGGTTCCGGTGGACTCCGGCGACGGCGGGCACGACACGGACGGCGGCGGATGGGCGGTGTTCGTCCCCTTCACGTTGCCGGGCGAAAAGGTCCGGGCCCGCATCTTCCGCAACGACAGGAACCACTCGCGCGCCGACCTTCTCGAAGTCCTCGCGCCTTCGCCCGACCGCGTCGATCCCGGCTGCCCGCTTTTCGGCGAATGCGGCGGCTGCCAGTACCAGCACCTCGCCTACGGGAAACAGCTCGCCTGGAAAACGCGACAGGTCGAGGAGCTGATGCGGCACATGGCCGGCATCGACCACCCCGTCGAACCGTGCCATCCCTCGCCCAGGCTCTGGGGCTACCGCTCGAAGATCACGCCCCATTTCGCCAAGCCCCGGAACGGCGAGATCGGTGCCATCGGCTTCCTGCCCAACGCCCGGCGCTCGGGACAGGTCGATGTCCCGCGGTGCCCGATCGCGATGGAGGAGATCAATGCCGCCCTGCCGCAGATCCGCGACGACGCCCGGCGAAACGCGAAGAACTACAAGCGCGGCGCCACCCTGCTGCTGCGCGCCAGCGAGGGCCGGGTGGAAACCAATCCGAACGCCGTGGTGACCGAACACGTCGGCGAACTCTCGCTCGACTTCCTTGCCGGCGACTTCTTCCAGAACAACCCGTTCATCCTGCCCGACTTCACCGGCCACGTCGCCCGCGAGGCGTCGGCTGGCGGCGCCAGGTTCCTCGTCGACGCCTACTGCGGCTCCGGGCTTTTCGCGCTGTCGCTGGCCGGGCATTTCGAAAAGGTCGCCGGCGTGGAGGTCAGCGAAACTTCCGCCGACTGGGCCCGCCGCAACGCCGAAACCAACGGCATCACCAACGCCACTTTCCTCGCCGCCTCGGCCGAGGCGATCTTCGCCGACATCGACTTCGGTCCCGCCGCGACCGCCGTGGTGATCGACCCCCCGCGCAAAGGCTGCTCGGAGGACTTCCTCACCCAGCTCGCCGCCTTCCGGCCCTCCCGCGTCGTGTATGTTTCCTGCAATCCCGCCACCCAGGTCCGCGATCTCGCACGCCTGCGCGACGCAGGCTTCCGCCCGCAGACCATCCAGCCCTTCGACCTCTTTCCGCACACCCGGCACCTCGAGTGCGTGATGACCCTCGTCCGCTGAGAGTTGAGAGCTCTCTCACGGGATTCAGCGGGATGAACCTGATGTGGAAGGATGAAGAGGATGAATGAAATGGATCTCGGCAAACATGATCTCATCCAGATCGTCTTCATCCTCTCCCATCCCATTCATCCTACTCCTGATTTCCTCGCAGCCTGCTTCATCAGGCGACTCCCGGCTTGCTCCGGCGGGTCCGCTCCCCTTTGCTCGCCGCCGTGACCCAGGAACGCACCGACGACCTCCGCATCTCCGGCCTCAAGCCCCTCATCTCGCCGGCGGTCCTCACGTATTTCCAGCCGATCACCGAGGAGGTCTCGGAACTGGTCGCCGGGTCGCGCGACGAGGCCGCGGCCATTCTCAAGGGCGAGGACGACCGCCTGCTGGTCGTCGTCGGTCCCTGCTCGATCCACGACCCCGACGCCGCGATCGAATACGGCACCCGGCTCGTTCCGCTGATCGAAAAGCATCGCGACGACCTGTGCATCATCATGCGGGTCTACTTCGAGAAGCCGCGCACGACCGTCGGCTGGAAGGGACTCATCAACGATCCCCACCTCGACGGCTCCTTCGACATCAACGAGGGCCTCAAGATCGCCCGCGGCCTGCTGCTCGACCTCGCCCGCCTCGGCGTGCCCGCCGGCACCGAGTTCCTCGACACCATCTCGCCGCAATTCATCGCCGACCTGATCGCGTGGGGTGCGATCGGCGCCCGCACCACCGAAAGCCAGGTCCACCGCGAACTCGCCAGCGGCCTGTCGATGCCGGTCGGCTTCAAGAACGGCACCGGCGGCTCGATCCAGATCGCGCTCGACGCGATCCTTTCCGCCTCGCGTCCGCACCATTTTCTCTCGGTCACCAAGCAGGCCGTGGCGGCCATCGTCTCCACCACCGGCAACGATTCCTGCCACCTCATCCTGCGCGGCGGAAAGAAGGGCACCAACTACGAGGCCAATGACATTGCCGAGGCCGTCGCCATGCTGAAGGAGCAAAACCTGCCGCCCCACGTCATGGTCGACTGCTCCCATGCCAACTCGGAGAAGGACTTCCGCAACCAGCCGCTCGTCGCGGCGAACCTCTGCAACCAGATCGCCGGAGGTTCGAGGGCCGTCACCGCGGTCATGGTCGAGTCGAACCTCGTCGAGGGAAACCAGAAGCTCGACCCCGACCTGTCGAAGCTGGTCCGCGGACAATCCGTCACCGACGCCTGCCTCGGCTGGGACGACACCGTCGAGGTCCTCGACAAGTTCGCCGCCGCCGTGAGAGAGCGCCGCGGATGATATGGAGTGCGCGCGCCCCGACCCGTCGGCGGGTGGCTCTTGCCGCGCCGGAGCCTGAAAGGCGAAGGTGGGTGCCACCGCTTTCGAGCTACCCTTGGTGGGACATCTCTGAAAGGATCGCGTTGCTATGATTCGCACGTCGGTTCGTCCGGCGAACCTTCCCGTCGGTCCAAAAGCGGAGGCAAGCCTCCGCACTCCAAAATGCCCCACCGCCCCAAGCTCTGGATCCACCGCACCCGGAGGTTCTGGGTGGGGTTGGGCGTGCTTCTGTTCTTACTGGCGCTCTATTTCCTCTCCGGTGAAGGGCTGCTCGGCTTCACTGCGATTCGATCAGCAACACCAACGGCTCCAGAAATCGAACTCGAACTCGAGCTGGGAAGTGGCGGTCTTCTTATCTCGAAAGACGAAGACCGGGTATCGTCTCTTCATCGGCATCCGATCAGTCGAGGTTGGGACTTCGACTATTACTTTATCCACATTGGGTTCGGCACGTTCTGGACTCCGGAATGGGACCATCATCGAGGCGAGTGGTCCCTCTTCCTCCCCCTCTGGCCCCTCCCCGTCCTCTGGGCCGTCATCTGGATCACCCGCATGGTCCGCGCCGAGCGGCGGGAGCTGAAAAAATGGAGTGGCTCCTTGCAGGAGCCATGAGCAGGGCGGGCGATCTCCGGATCGCCCGTCGGCTTGAAGCCGACACCCCCGCTCATGGCGCTCGCAGAGCGCCACTCCCTCCAGCCTTGCCACGCCCTCCCGCTCGCCCGACTCTCCCGCCATGCGCAGCGCGCCTCTGGGCTTCTTCGATTCCGGCGTCGGCGGACTGACCGTCGTCCGCGCCGCCCAGGAACTTCTTCCCCACGAGGACATCATCTATCTCGGCGACACGGCCCGCGTCCCCTACGGCTCGAAGAGCCCGGAAACGATCCGCCAGTTCGCCGGGGAGGACGTTCGCTTTCTCCTCGACCACGGCGTCAAGGCGGTCGTCATCGCCTGCAACACCGCCACCGCCCACGCGCTGCCGCGCCTGCGCCGGAAGTTCGACATCCCCATCGTCGGCGTGATCGAGTCCGGCGTGAAGGCGGTCCTCGCGGACCCGGAGACCGACCGGGTCGGGATCATCGCCACCCGCGGCACGATCCGCAGCCACGCCTACCAGCACGCGCTGGCCCAGAAACGCACCGGGATCCTGATCCACCAGCAGGCGGCCCCGCTGCTCGTGCCACTGATCGAGGAGGACTGGCTCGACCACCCCGCCACCGAGGCCGCGCTCCACACCTACCTCGATCCGATGGTCGAAAAGGGCATCGACGCCCTGCTCCTCGCCTGCACCCACTATCCGCTGCTCATCCCCAAGCTGGAGAGCTTCCTTCCGCCCGAAATCCGGCTGGTCGATTCCGCGACGACCTGTGCCGAGGGCCTGAAGGCGCGCCTGACCAAGCTCGACCTGCTCAATCCGTCGACCAAGCCCGGCAGGCTCGAGATTCACCTCACCGACCTTTCCGAGCAGTTCGAGATCCTCGCCCGCCGTTTCCTCAACCACCCGCCCGGCAAGATCCGCCGCGCCATCCTCTGAGGACACGTCGGTTCAGCAAGGAATAGTCCCTTCCTTTCAGGACCTTTCGCGACGCTACGCGCAGGACGAGACCGGCTTGCTTCGAACGGTGTCCGGCATGGCGGTTGGCCCGCCAGAAGCGCAGGCCGTCCTCGATGCACGGGTGGGCCGAGGATGCCAAGTGAGAAGCGGGAACCTACCGACCAAGAGGGCCAGTGGAGTACGTAGTTCCCCCTTCAGGGGGTCTTCCGCGACAGTGCGGGCATGATGGGGCAGGCCTGCTTCGACCGGTGTCCGGCGTGGCGATTGCCGTGGGCCACCGGAAACGCATGGGTGAGTCGGGAAGACCCCCTGAAGGGGGAACTACATACCGAACCCGCGTGTCGTTGGGACCGGTCGCCGTTCTCTCAAGAGCCGCTCCTCAATCCAGCGGCACGATGCGGATCTTGCCCCGGGGTTTTCGAAGGTCTCCGGAAAGCGTGGGCGACTGGTTGTCCGGCTCGGTGGCCTCGCCTCCGAGCGCGTTGCGCAGGGCGCCTTCGACGAGCTGGCCGCAGTGGATCTTCATCGGGGGCAGCGGACCGAGGTCGCCGGTGAGTTCGTCGGCGGAAAGCGCGGCGGCCTCCTCGGCGGTCTTGCCCTTGAGCATCTCGGTGGCCATCGAGGCGACCGCGATCGCCGTCTGGCAGCCGAAGCTCTGGAACGAGGCACGGTCGATCACCCTCCGTCCGTCCTTCTCGGAGAATTTCAACCACATGCGCAGCATGTCGCCGCAGTCGGGCGAGCCGACGGTGCCCACCGAGTCCGCATCAGCCATCTCGCCCTGGTTCTTCGGGTCCGAAAGCGCGTCGCGCACCTTTTCCTCAAAGTCGCTCATGGCTCCAACATGCGCGGGCGGGCCCGCGGATCAAGCCCGGGCTTGCCAAGGGAGTCGGCGCCGGGAAGGGTGAAGGCCTCGCCAAGGACATGCACTTCCTCGGAATCGAAATCGGCCACCACGCGGTGCAGGTCGGGGCACTCGATCTGGAAGCCGCACGCATGACCGCGCGAAGCTCGCGGCCGCTGGAATGGATCGAGGGGCTCCCGGAAGGCTACGCCGAGCAGGACCCGGCGAAGTGGATCGGCGCGGTCGACCAGGCGGTGCGGGCGGTGCTCGACAAGCTGGGCGACGCCCGCGGAGCGGTCGCGGCGGTCGCGGTGACCGCCCCGGCCGGCGGCATGGTGGCGCTCGACGCCGACGACCGCATCGTGCGCCCCGCCAAGCGCGGCTGCGACCGTTCGGCGCGGGCGGAGGTGGAGGAGATCGGCCGCTCTTTCGGCGGCGGGCCGGGCCTCATCGAGATGACCGGCAACGCACTCGACGCCGGTTCGATGGCGGCACAGGTGCTGTGGCTCAAACAGCACGAGCCGAAACACTTCGACCGCGTCGAGCGGCTCTTCGCGGCGTCGGATTTCATCGGCTACTGGCTCACCGGCGAGAGCGGCACCTCGGCCTCGGTCGCCGCGGCGGGCGGGATGCTCGACGTCCCGTCGGGGAAATGGTGCGCGCCGCTGGTCGGGTTCATCGATGAAAACCTGTCATCGCGGCTGCCCGAGATCCTGCCACCGCGGCAGGCCCGCGGCGTGCTGCGGCCGTCGCTCGCCCAGGCCTGGGGCCTGCCCGAGGGCGTGCTCGTCGCCGGCGGCAGCGAGATCCGCTCGGCGGCGCTGTTCGCCTCCGGAGCGGCGGTGCCGGGCAACCTGCTGGCCGACCTTTCCCCCGAGGGCGCCCTGGTCGCCCTGTCGGAGGAGGTGCGGGTCGACTACCGCGGCGAGGCGTCGGTCGGACGCGGGATCGGCGGACACGGCTTCACGCGGATGGAGATGCGCAACGTGGTCGCGGCGCCGGAACTCGTGCGCCGGCACTACGGCTGGGACATGGCGGAGTTCGACCACCTGATGGCCGAGGCCTCGCCGGGAGCCGACGGACTACTATTCCTCCCGTACTTGCGCGGCGAGTCGGCCCCGCGCCTGCCCGAGGGCCGGGGCGTGCTGCACGGGATGACACTCGACAACTTCACCCCGGCGAACCTCGCGCGCGCGGCGGCCGAGGGGGTGGCGCTCGGCTTCGGCTACGCGATGAGCCGGCTGCGCGACATCGGCTTCGATCCGGGCGAGGTGCGGCTCACCCACGACATCGGCGCCACCGCCGGCCAGATGCTCGCCGATGTCTTCGGGGTGTCGGTGGTGTGCGTGGGCGGGGGCGGCGGAGGACTGCTGGGGGCGGCGATGCAGGCGGCGGTGATCTACTTCGACGACCGAGGCGAGCACCTCGGTTTCGACGAGATCGCCGGCTACGTGGTCACCGTGAACGAGGCGACCCGCCGCACCCCGGACGTGGCGCTTCACGATTACTACGGGGAGCTGCTGGCGCGTCAGCAGTACCTGGCGGAGACCCTTCACGAGAGCGGCTTCCTTTGATGCGCAGCGAGATCCGCGAAAGCCGCAAGGCGACGATTCTCGGCACGCTGGCCGGGTGGTTCATGCGGCTGTGGTGCCTCACCCTGCGCCTCGACATCGTCGACCGCTGCGGCCTGGGAAAGCCCGGCACCTTCGAGGGCCCCGTGATCTACGCGCTGTGGCACAACCGCATTTTCCCGGTACCCGCGGCGTGGCGACGTCTGTGCGGTCGCTCCCGTCCAACGGTCGTCCTGACCAGCGCGAGCCACGACGGCGCGATGCTCGCGCGGGCGGTCGGCGTGTTCGGTCTCGGCGCGGTGCGCGGTTCCTCGTCGCGGCGCGGGGTCGCGGCGCTGGTCGCGATGCGGCAGGCGCTGCGCGGCGGGACCGATGTCTGCGTGACGCCCGACGGCCCCCGCGGTCCGCGCTACGTGCTGCAGCCCGGCGTGGCGAAGATCGCGCAGACGGCGGGCGCACCGGTGATCCCGATCCACGTCGAGTTCTCCCGCGCCTGGAAGATGAAGAGCTGGGACCGCTTCCGCGTGCCCGGGCTTTTCAGCCGGGTGCGTGTGATTTTCGACGAGGCGCTTGCGATGCCGCCCGGGCTTTCCGAAGGTGACTTCGAAACGTGGCGCTCCCGGATCGAGGAGATCCTAAGGTCGGGCGTCGAAGACTTCAGCGAAGAATCATGAGCAAGGTGATCGATGGCAAGGCGGTGGCCGCCGCGGTGCTCGAGGAGTGCCGGGTGGAGTTCGAAGAACTGAAGGCGGATGGCATCACGCCCGGGCTGGCGGTGGTCCTCGTCGGCGAGGATCCGGCATCGCAGGTCTACGTCGGCTCGAAGGTGCGGACTTGTGGTGAACTCGGACTTCATTCGCGAAAGATCGAGCTGCCGGCGGAAACGACGCAGGAGGAGTTGCTGGCGGTCGTCCGCGAGATGAATGCCGATCCTGCAATCCACGGGATCCTCGTTCAGAGCCCGCCGCCGCCGCACATCGATGAGGAGGCGATCGTCCGCGCGATCGACTCCCGAAAGGATGTCGACGGCTTTCATCCCGAGAACGTCGCCAGGCTGGCACTGGAGGATCCGACCGGTTTCGTCCCCTGCACCCCGGCCGGCTGCATGCGCCTGCTTCGCGAGGCGGGAGTCGAGACAAAGGGAGCCAACACCGTGGTGATCGGCCGCAGCATGATCGTCGGCAAGCCGATGGCGCTGCTGTTGATGGCCAAGGGAGCCGACGCGACCGTGACCGTGGCCCATTCCCGCAGCCGCGACCTGCCGGCGATCTGCCGCGGGGCGGACATCCTCATCGCCGCGGTCGGCCGCCCGGAAATGGTTCGCGCCGACTGGGTCAAGGAAGGGGCCGTGGTGATCGACGTCGGCATCAACCGCGTCGATGATCCGACGAAGAAGCGCGGCTACCGCCTCACCGGCGACGTCGCCTACGACGAGGTCGCGCCGAAATGCTCGGCGATCACCCCGGTGCCGGGCGGAGTCGGCCCGATGACGATCGCGATGCTGATGCAGAACACGCTCAAGGCGGCGCGGCAGTTGGGATGACCTCCTACCCCAGCGCCTTGCTCATCAGCTCGTTCATCCGGCGCACGGTGTCCCTGGCGTCCTCCAGCAACCCGGCCGCCATCAGGGCGTTGTCGAGCAACTGACCGGCCACCAGCTTCGCCAGTTCGGGATTCCCGTCCTTCGCCGAGGCGAGGCGTTTGATCAGCTCGTTCCGCGGGTTGATCTCCAGCTCGACCTTCACTTCGTCGGAGAAGTTCTCGTCCATGGCCTTCATCATCGCCCGCATCTGCGGCGTCATCGCATCCTCGGGAACGAGCGCGACCACCGGGCTGTCGACCAGCCGCTTGCCGGCCTCCACCTTCGTCACCTTGTCGCCGAATTCCGACTTCAGGAACTCGCACAGCGCCTTCGTCTCGTCTTCGGAAAGCGCCTCCCCCTCGACCTCGGCATCCTCCAGATCCACGCCACCCTTGGCGATCGAGCGGAGTTTCTTGCCGTCGAACTCCGCCAGCGAATCCGCCACGTATTCGTCCACCGCGTCGGTGAAGTAGATCACCTCCAGCCCGCGGCTCTTGAAGGCCTCGAGGTAGGGGCTCGCCTCGATCTGCTCGCGCGAACTACCAACGATGTAGTAGATCTCCTCCTGCCCGTCCTTCGCGCGGGAGAGATAGTCCTTCAGGCCCGTCAACTCACCCGCTTCCGTCATCGAGCTCTCGAAGCGCAGCAGCTTCGCCAGCGCCTCCTTGTTGGCGAAGTCGGTGGCGACGCCCTCCTTGAAGTAGCGGTCGAACTTCTTGTAGAAGCCGCGCCATTTCTCCGGATCGGCCTCGGCCTCCTTGTCGAACATCTTCAGCACCCGCTTGCTGATCACCGTGCCGATCTTCCGCACCAGGGCGCTGTCCTGCATGGTCTCGCGCGAGATGTTCAGCGGCAGGTCGGCGCTGTCGATCACCCCCTTGAGGAAGCGCATCCAGTCGGGCAACAGGCCCTTCGGCTCGGGGTCGATGAGCACCTTCTTGCAGTAGAGGGCGACGCCCGGATCAACCTTGCCGAAACCCATCCGCTCGGGGTTCTCCGAGGGGACGAAGACCAGTGCATTGATCTCCAGTGGCGCGTCAGCCGAAAAGTGCAGCCGATACTGCGGCTCATCGAAGGCCTTCGCCTGGAACTTGTAGAACTCCTTGTACTCCTCGTCGCTGATCTCGCTCTTGTTCTTCAGCCACAGCGCCTCGACTTCATTTACGCGCTTGCCGTCGATCATCACCGGAAAGCCGACGAAGTTGCTGTAGGTTTCCACGAGGTGCTTCACCCGGTATTCCTCGGCATACTCCTTCTGGTCCTCCTTGAGCTTGAGCACGATCTTCGTCCCGCGCGCTACGCCTTCGGCCGGCTCGATTTCGTAGCCGCTCGCCCCGTCGCTGGTCCACACCAGCCCCTCGCCGTCCTTGCGCCAGCTCCGCGTGAAGACCTTGACCTCGTCGGCCACCATGAAGGCCGAGTAGAAGCCGACGCCGAACTGGCCGATCATCGTCTCCGGCGACTTGCCGCTCTCCTTCATCGCCTGGAGGAAAGCCTTCGTCCCCGAGTGGGCGATCGTGCCAAGGTTCTCGACGAGTTCGTCATGCGTCATGCCGATCCCGTGGTCCTGGATCGTCAGCGTCCCGGCCTCCTTGTCAGCGGTGATCTCCACCCGCAGCGGCAGGCCGGCGTCGTGGACGTCCTTCTCGGTCGCCTCGACGTGACGGAGCTTCTCCATTGCGTCGCTGGCATTCGAGATCAGCTCGCGCAGGAAGATCTCGCGGTCGGTGTAGAGGGAGTGGACGACCAGGTCGAGGAGCTGCTGGATCTCGGCCTGGAAGGCGTGTTTTTCAGAAGTCGCTTCGCTCATGGCGGCGCGAAAAATACCGATCCGGTCCCGCGTGTCAACGGGGCGTCAGCACACGGTCCTGTAGACCTTGGCTGAAGTGATTATGTGTTTGTTTTATGCGGAAAAGTTGCTCTTATTGCAACGTTCTCGTTGAAATCATGCAGATCACCATGCCGGATGAGCCGATTCTGGATACCCTTCGGATGCGGGATATTCTCGCCGGAGTGGCCGACCCGCGGGGCAAGATCACGCGGATGTTGGAGGCCGGTGACCTGATCGCCCTCCGCCGCGGCCTTTATGCGAGCCGTCGGAGTCTGGACCCCCGCTGCCTCGCCGGCCCGATCTACGGTCCCTCCTACGTGAGCTTCGAAACCGCCCTGGCCTGGCACGGGATGATTCCCGAGGGTGTCGCGGAGATCGTGTCCGCCACCCCGAAGCGGTCCGCCTCCTTAGAGAACGACTTCGGGCGTTTCCGTTATCTGTCGGTGCCCCGCCGGGTCTATCCGATCGGCATCCTCCGCATCACCGATTCGGACCTGCCGTTCCTGCTCGCCAGTCCGACCAAGGCACTCGCCGACCGGATCGCCCGCGAGCCCGGGTTCCGCTCGATGGCCGAGGTCGATCGCTGGCTCGAGGGCCGAAGAGCTCGCGGCGTGCGCCGAACACTACGGACGGCCGTCGGTCCGCTGGTTGCACCGCTACGCGGAAAGGAGAAGGCTGTCATGAACCCGGCCCTCAAGGACATGCTGGACGCCTACCGGCCGGTCACGCCGGCCGACTACCAGAACGCGGCCCGGGAGATCGTTCAGGAGATCGCGTTGCTCGGCCTGTGGCGCGGCGGATTCTTCGAGCATGCGGCGTTCTACGGCGGCACCGCGCTGCGAATCTTCCACGGGCTCCGACGCTTCTCCGAGGATCTCGATTTCTCCCTGCTGGAGACCGCCGACCCCACCCGCCTGGAGGATCATCTCACCGGGCTCGCCACCGAGCTGGAGTCGTGGGGCTTCAGCTTCGAAGCCGAACCGAAGACCTCCGGCGAGGCGACCGGAATCGAGTCCGCTTTCCTCAAGGGAAACACGCAGACCAACCTCCTCCACATCGGAGCCCCGGAAGATCTCGCCCGCCGGCTGCCGCGCAGCCAGAAGCTGCAGATCAAGCTGGAGATGGACCTCGATCCGCCAACTGGTGCAACCACCGAGGTGCGGACCCAGCTTCTCCCGAGTCCTTATCAGGTGCGGCTCTACGATCTTCCCAGCCTGTTCGCCGGCAAGCTTCACGCGATTCTCTGCCGCGGCTGGAAGAGCCGGGTCAAGGGTCGGGATTTCTACGACCTCGTCTGGTACGTCGGCCGCGACATCCAGCCGAACCTTCCGCATCTCGATGCCCGGATGCGTCAGTCCGGCCACTGGGACGGCGAACCGATCACCGGGGAAATCCTTCGTCAGATGCTCCGGGAGCGCTTCGCGCAGATCGACTTCAAGCGCGCCGCCGACGAAGTCCGGATCTTCCTGGCCGACCCCCGGGAGCTGGAACTCTGGTCCAAGGAGTTCTTCGACGGGTTGGTTGAAAAACTCGGGCGCTCTTGAGGCAAGGGCCCTTTGGGACAAGACGCAGCAGCGAGTCCGCAACGCTGAAGATCGAATCCCGGGGTCTGCGACCACCGGACCGATGGCTGATATCCCTTCGGGATGATCCAGTTGACCGGCGCGCGTGTCACCCGATCGCGGCCTGCGTCCGGCGATCATCGGCGGCGCGCATCATCAGGGCGGCCAGCGCCCCGACCACGACCCCGCATCCCGCGCCCAGCAGGTGCGCGCTCACATCGGTGTCCGCGCCGCCGATCCCGAACCAGCCGAAGAGGCCGAGGCCGACGCCCAGGGGCACCAGCAGGCGCTTCATTTCGCGGAGGCGGTGCGAACGCAGCACGGCCACCAAGCCGTGACTCACGACCAGGCCGAGCGCGCCGAAGGTCGCCGTGGAGGCGCCAAGCGAATAAAACGGCCCCGGCAGGTGGAGCCAGGCGTTGATTACATTGCCCAGATACCCGCAGAGCAGGATGAGCCCCCAACCGCGCCACGGACCGAAGGCGGTGGCGACCATCAGGCAGAAGAAGCCGCCGATCACGATGTTGCCCATCAGGTGCTCGGCGTCGGCATGGAGAAACAACGCCGTGAACGGCCGCCACCATTCCCCGCCCTGCATCACGTCGACCGACGAGTTCATGAACCCGTCGGTGATCGCCGGATCGGTCATCTGCCGCAGGAACATGAAGCCCAGCGCCAGCACCCACAGCATCGCCACGCCCAGTCCCGGCGAGTGACCGACCGCCTCCGGCATCGCCACGGGAACCTCCCGGCATTCCTCCTCGTAGAGCGCGAGTTCCCGCTCGACCGGTTCCGCGTCCTGCTCGTCGACCTCCAGCACGAAACCATCCGGCTCGGCGCGCACCTGGCAGTCGCGCCGCATCGCGAGGACCACCAGCGCCCGTTCATCGGCCTCCGCCAACGACGGCCACCGGCCCACCGGCCGCAACGCATCGAGCACGTCATCCATCCGCTTCCGATCCTACCGAGAAGTTCCGCCGATGCAAACGGAGTGGTGATGGAGTGGCTCCTTGCAGGAGCCATGACGGGGCATGGCGGCTTCCAAGCCGCAGGTTTCGGAGGACCCGGTCCTCCAGCTTCAACCGATAGCTTCAATTGCGGGGGCACAGTCCGCTCAAGCTTCTGAGAACTCCCGCCCGCGTTCCCGCGATCCGGAGATCGCCACTCCCCTCCATGGCGCTTGGAAAGCGCCACTCCATCCGGACTCGCCACCCCTCACCATCCGCCCTTCAATCCCCCCATGCGCTTTCCCCACGGCCACCTCGCCTACTGCACCAACATCCACCCGGCCGAGTCGTGGGGGGAAACCCTCGCCGCGCTGGAACGGCACACCTTGCGCGTCCGCGACCTCGTCGCCGGCGAATCCACCCCCTTCGCCATCGGCCTGCGGCTCTCCGCCGAGGCCGCCCGCGAGCTGCTCCAGGGAGACCGCCTCGCCCGCTTCAAGGACTGGCTCGCCGCGAGCAACACCTACGTCTTCACCATCAACGGCTTCCCCTACGGCGACTTCCACGGCACGCGGGTGAAGGAAAAGGTCTACCTGCCAGACTGGACCTCGCCCGACCGCGTCGCCTACACCAAGAACCTCTTCACCATCGTCTCCGAGCTCGCGCCGGAAAAGGTCGAGGGCTCGGTCTCCACCCTGCCGGGCTCGTTCAAGGCCTTCGGCGCCGACGAAAGCCTGATCCGCGAGAACCTCATCGAGCTTGCCGACTACATCGACGCGCTGGCCGAGGTGTCCGGCACCGATCTCCACCTCGGCCTCGAGCCCGAACCGCTCGGCCATTTCGAGAACACCGAGGAAACGCTGCGCTTCTTCGACCGCCTGCTCGACGACGCCGACGACCACGAGGTCGTCAAGCGCCGCATCGGCGTGAACTACGACTGCTGCCACTTCGCGCTGGAGTACGAGGACTGCCGTAGCTCGCTCGCCGTGCTCCGCCGCGAGGGCATCCGGATCTCGAAGATCCACCTCTCCGCCGCCCTCGCGCTCGACCCGCGGGACTTCGACGCGGTCGAGACCGCGAAGCGCTTCGACGAGCCGACCTACCTGCACCAGGTCATCGAGCGCCGGCCCGACGGTCGTATCGTCCGCCACACCGACCTGCCTGACGCCGTCGCCGCACACGCGCAGGGCGACCCCGCCGAGCAATGGCGCATCCATTTCCACATCCCGCTCGATCACCGACCCGAGCCACCACTCCGGTCGACCCGCATGCAGGCCGAGGAGGTGCTGCGCCTCTGCGACGACGACCCGGGGATCTGCTCGCACTTCGAGATCGAGACCTACACCTGGGGCGTGCTGCCGGCGGAAATGAAACGCCCGGTCGAAGACCAGATCGCCGCCGAGTATCGCTGGGTGCTCCAACAGTGCGACCGATGATCCGCCCGCTCCTCGCCACCCTGCGCGTCGCCAATGCCCCGAGCGTGGTGAGCAACGTGGCCGTCGGCTACCTGCTGGGCCGCTACTGGTGGGGCGACGCCCAGGCGGTCGGTCCGGTCTTGCTCTGGCTCACCCTCGCGGCGCTGCTGCTCTACTTCGCGGGAAACCTGGCCAACGACTGGTTCGATCGTGACTGGGACAAGGTCCACCGGCCCGAGCGCACGCTGCCGCAGGGGATCTTTCGGAGTTCGGTCTATCTCGAGTCGGCCATCGTCAGCGCCGTGCTCGGCGTCGCCTTCGCCTTCGTGGCCGCGGGCCGTTCGGGCATCACGGCACTGGTCGTCGTCGCCCTCATCGCCACCTACACCCTCATCCACAAGCGCAGCGTCTGGGGCGTGCTGCCGATGGGAGGGTGCCGGGCCGGACTCTACATGATGGGCTTCCTCGCGGCGTGGCCGACGGATCTCGTCGAGCCCGCACATGCCTATGGCTTCGGTCCCGCGATCTATCAGGATATCGGCAAGGGAATCCTCTTCATCTCCACCCATGCCTTCGGCCTCCTCGCCTACATCGCGGGTCTTTCCCTCGCGGCGCGTTGCGAAAGCCTGCCCCATCCTCCGCGCGGCACCGTGATCCTCTCCCGCGCGCTGCTCCTCCTCCCGCTGCCGGCCCTGTCCTGCTGGTGGATGCCGTGGTATGCCCTCCCGGGCTCGCTCGCGCTCATTCCCTTCGCGATCTGGATCGCCCTCTCGCTCACCCTTCTCCGCAAGCCGGTCCCCCGGTTCGTCTCCGCGCTGCTCGCCGGCATTCCGCTGATCGATTGGATCGCGGCGATCCCGGTGGGCGCCGCCCTCGTCCTCCCCGACGGCGACATGCCGGACGCCTCGTGGATCGCCTTCCTGCTCCCTCCGCTGGCCTTCCTCGCCGCGCTGCTGCTGCAGAAGTTCAGTCCGGCGACATAGGAGTGGCTGCCTGCGGCAGCCATGACGGGGCCGGGCTATCTCCTGATCGCGGAGCAGGAGTCCGGCTCTCATTTGAAGTTCAGCCCAACACTCGAGTCCCGCCTCAAGAAGCGGCTGAAAGCCGCCACGCCCCGCTATGGCGCTTGGAAAGCGCCACTCCTCACCATCTCGCACCCGTGCGCCGCAAATCCCGCGCCGAATGCCGTCAGCCACCAGCGCGAGTCGCCATTCGCCGAGGCCAGCGCCTTCTCCAGAGCAAACAGCACCGACGGGCTGCTCATGTTGCCGCATTCGGCGAGCACCTCGCGCGTCTCTTCCAGGCGATGCGGCAACACGGCCTCGATCGCCTCGATCACATCGCGGCCGCCCGAGTGGGCCAGCACGCGGTCCGGCGCTTCATCCAGCCGGCCGTAAAGCGCCGCCACCGCCTCGGCCGCCAGACCGGGCACCGCACGGTCGAGCTTGTTGCGAAGTTTCCCGGAGGCATTGACGAAGCGGATCTTCTCCCGCTGGTCCGGACGGTGCACCGTCGAGAAATTCCCCGCCCGCCATTTCCCCTCGCCCGGCTCGCCGGACCAGACCGCCGCCGCGGCCCCGTCGCCGAAAAGGCACAGCGAGATCAGCACCCCGGGATCGTCGTCCGCGAAAAACGCCGCCGAACAAACCTCCACAGCCACCGTCGCCACCTTCATCCCGGAGGCCACCAGGCCCTCCGCGGCGCGCAGCATCGGGATCGCCGCGCCACAGCCAAGCCCGACCAGGTCCTGCAGATACGCGTCCGGCCGCAGCCCCATCGCCTCGGACACATGACTGGTGATCCCCGGGCAAAGGTAGCCGGTGCAGGTGCAGACCAGCAGCCCATCCAGGTCCTCCGCCCGCAGCGACGCCTTCTCCAGGGCGGGGCCCAGCGCCGACGCCGCCAGGGCGGGCGCCTCGCGCTCGAAGAACTCGTTCAGCTCCTGCGCCCCGCGACCGATCACCGGCGCGATCTCCGGCAGGCAGAAATGCCGCGCCGCGATTCCCGACGCGCCGTTCGCCAGCACCTTCTCCAGCAACGCCCCCGAACCCGGCCTCAGGCTGTCGAACAGGCCCGCCTCCCGCAGCGCCTCCAGGCACTCGGGCTGCGAATAGCGGTGCGGCGGCAAGGCCGTGGCGATGGATTCCAGGAACATGATCTAACGGACAAGCGACAACAACGGACGGAACGGCAGCAAACCGCCCCGGGCGAACCACTCCGCGACCTGCTGACCGGCTCCATGAAGCAGCACCCGGTGCAGCGCCATCGCATTCGAAAGACGCCGCCGGAATCGCCGCCGCGCGTCACGCCGGACCGCTCCGACAACCTGGTCCCAGCCGCAGCGGCCCTCGCTCCACATCTGCAGCGGCTCCAGCGCCAGCTCGGCCGATTCCAGCGCCATGCTCATCCCGTTTCCGGTGAAGGGCGGAATCATTCCGGAGGCATCGCCGATCGCGCAGCCGCCGGCTTCCGCCGGCTGCCATCCCAGCCGGAAACCCGCGACGCCCAGAAACGACGACGCGTCGCGCGCCGCGGTACCGATCCGCTCCGCCAGCGACGCGTTTCCTCCCGCCCGCAGGTATTCCGTTAGAAGCCCGCTTCCCTTCACCCGCAGCGAGCGATCGACGCGAAACAGCCCGCAGGCGTTCACACGGCCGTCCTCCACCGGCGTGAGCCCGAGATAACCGTTGGACCCGAGGTGCATCTCCAGGCCACCATCGACCGGAAAATCCAGGAGGTGGCACTTCAGCCCGATCCATCCGCCCTTCGTCGGCACCCGGCCCGCCGCCCACACCACGCCGTCCGCCGCGCTTCGCGAAAGCCTCGACCCCTCCCTGACCTCGCCACCCGACTCGCGGAGACGCCGCGCCAGCCGCTGGTCCAGGCGATACCGCGAGATCGCCAGCGCGGGCGCCGGCAACTCGTCCTCCAGGATCTTCCGCCCCCGCCGATACCACAGCACCGCCCGGTGCCTCGACGCGTCCGCGAGGTCCTCGGCCAAACCAAGACTGAGCAATGTCGGCTCGCCCACGCCCGAGATGAACTCGCCACAGACGCGGTGGCGCGGATATTTCGCCGCCTCGTGAACGGTCACCGGTACCCCGCGGCGCCTCAGGCCGAGCCCCAGCGCCAGCCCCGCCAAGCCTCCTCCGGCAATGGTGATCTCCCGATTCAAGGCCGCACGCTAGCACCGCCCGTTTCCCGCGCCACGCAAAAGGATCGCGCCTCACCCGCGCACCGCCATCCACCTCAGACCGCCCCGCGGATCGATCCGCTCTGAAATCCTCCACCGCCCGCGATCCAGTCCGAGCGCCTCCGCCAGTTCGCCACGGCGGAAGCCGGCCCGGATGCTCACCGGCAGGTCGTGACGCGTCACGCGACCCACGAACGGATGCATCGCCCCGCCCAGGGCCAGCGCCAGCCGCGACCGCCAGGGCTCCACCACCACCATCGCCGTGAAGCGCGACGCCCGCCCGCCCAAGCGCCGCAGGTCAGCTCCCTCGAAGTGATGCAGAAACAGGTTCGCCACCAGCACGCCACCGCCCGAGTCCTCCTCGAGGACGTCGCCGCGCCGCCATCCGATCTCCCCGGGCAGGCCCGCGGGCCGCTCCACCCGGTCCACCCCCGTCGCCGGGCCCAGCGACGCGAGTTTCTCCAACAGATCCCCGGAACCCGCGCCCCATTCGACGATGCCCTCCCGCGCCAGCCGCGGCATTGATCGCACCCGCCGCAGGATCCACCGTTCGTTGCCCATCAGGAAATTGATCCGCCGCAGATCGGCGCGGCTGGCCCGGGCCTCCGGATCGTCCGTCGGCAGATCATCGAGAATCTCCGGCTCCACGATCCTTCGCACCCCGCCAGCATCGCGCCCCTCCCCGCCCGCGCAAGTCCCGCGAATGGCCACGCCTCCGCCTTGCCATCCCGCACTTTCCCGCGTCAGCTTCCGCCCATGCCACGCGTCCTCGCCCTGCTCCTCCCCCTGCTCCTGTCCGCCTGCTTCGACCTCCGGGAGGAAGTCCGCGTCGAACCCGACGGCTCCGGCCGCCTCACCTTCGACTACACGGTGCCGCGCGAGGCCATCATGGTGGCCGGCGGCGAGGTCGGCATCCGAGAAAAGATCGACGCTCTCCTTGTCGAGGAACCCAAGGTCCGCCTCGAGACTCTGGAAATCACCGACAAGGACGACCGCGCCAACATCCACATCGAAATCGCCGCCGACTCCATGCTCGCCCTCGGGAACCTCAAGGAGACCGAGGCGTTCCAGGAACTCCCCGCGACCAGCCGCAATCTCGCCGGCACCTTCGACGTCCGCATCGATGGCACCAGCGTCCGCGTCGATCGTCGGATCGAGGTCGCCAGGGCCCTCGGCTTCGCCGCCCTCGCGATCGGGGCCGAGGACCGCGAACAGCGCCAACTCGAATACATCATTCACCTGCCGAAAGCGGCCGCCGAACACAATGCCGACACGGTCGAGAACGGCGGACGCACCCTGATCTGGAAACGCTCGCTCGGCGCCGCCCTCGACGGCCCGGTCCTCATCCACTACGCCGCCCCCATTCCGCTTCCCGTCTGGTTCATCCCGGCCGTGATCCTCGTGGCGATGCTCGCCATCCTCGGCCTCATCACCCTCGTCCGCCGCATCCGCCGGCGCTGGAAGCGAAACGCCGCCCCGGTGGCGACCCCGTAATCGCTGGCCTTCATCAGCCTTGCGGCGATTGGGGAAATTCCGGCGTTCTTAGAGTACGGAGAGCGCGGAAATATGGGTCCCATAGGCCCTATAGGTCCCATGCGCTACCCGGGAAGCCCTCGATCGCCACCCCGGCAAATCTGGGGCGGCGCTCGATTTTTTGTAACCGAAGCGTGCGCCGGAGCATTCGAGTGAATGAAGGCGGCCTCGTGCGAACCGGCCGCCCGACCCAACCGCAATCCACCAACACGCCATGCAACCCACCGTTCTGCCGATGGTCCCGCTCGCTTTCGGGGCGATCACCGCACCCCGCCACGCGCCCCCTTTCGTCGATGGGGAGGTCTTCAAGCGGGTGGCCGCGACGCTGATGAACCTGCGCGAGAACCTCAACCTCAGCGAGGACCAGAAGAAACGCGTCCGGGACGTGATCCAGTCCTTCGAACCGGAGATCAGCGACCAGTTCGCCGCCGCCAGGGCCGCCCGCGAGGCACTGCGCCTCGCCACGGAGAAGCACGGACCGAAATCCGCCCAGGCCCGCGCCGCCGCCGAGCAGATCCGCGACGTGGCCTCGTCCCGGGCCGTGCTGGCCGGGCAGATCATGGTCGCCGTGAGGCCCTTGCTCACCGACAAACAGCTCCGCCGGATCGAAAGCGGACGCAGCGAGATCTCAAGCTGGATCGAAAGCCAGTTGTCTGCCAAGGGTCTCTGAGCGGATCGATCGTCTGCGGGGCCAGCGGGGCTCCACGGACCCCTCCCGGCCCCTGCCCAGACCCCCATGACCGACCCCGACCTCGAGCTGGTCCGTCGTGCCCGCGACGGGGATGCCCTCGCCTTCGGGGAGCTCGTGGAGAAATACCAACCGATCATCACCTCGATGCTCCACCGCTTCGCCGCCTCCCACGCCGATCTCGAGGACCTGGTGCAGGAGAGCTTTATCAAGGCGTGGCGGGCGCTCCCGAAATGGGAGCCGCGCCAGCCCTTCGCCCACTGGCTCAGGCGCATCTCCGCCCGCACCGGCCTCGACTACTGCCGGCGCCGCAAACGCTCGCGGATCACCCCCGTGGAGCACCTGCCGGAAACCATCGACACCGCCTCGACCGATACCGCGCGCGAGGCGCTCGACGAGGCACGCCAACTGCTCGGCCGCCTGCCGGCCGACGAGCGGGCGTTGCTGACCCTCCTCTACCTCCACGGCATGACCATCGACGAAGCGGCGGATCATTTCGGCTGGACGACCGCCAAGACGAAGATCAGGGCCTTCCGTGCCCGGCAACTCCTGCGGAGAACCCTCAAGAATCATGGATACGAAGAATGATGAAACCCGGCGCACGTGGTCGGAGCTGACCGCGCTGGCGCGAAACGCCCAACCGCCCGCCATCGACGTCCGCCACGCGGTGATGTCCGGGATCCGGCACCAGCCGGCGGCACCGGCGGCGCCGCCTTCGATGCTGGCCACCGTCGAGGTCCTGTTCGGCCGCGGTCTGGCCAAGCCGGCGCTGGCACTGTTCGCCGTCGCCTGCGGGACGATCGGCTACGCCGGCTGCCGCGGCCTCGACCTGATCGAGCTGGTCGCCAGCTTCTCGCTCTAGCATTTTCCCCCCATGGACCACGATGAAGCCCCGAACGCCCAAGGCCGCCGCAGCCGGCTGAAGGCGATCCTGCTGCTGCTCGTCATCTTCATCCTCGGCGTGGTCGTCGGCGTCGGCGGACTCGCCATGCTGATGGCCGACCGCCTCAAGGACGCCGTCCGCCATCCCGAGACCGCGGAGGGTCCGTCCGACCGCGTGATCGACCGGATCGGCGACGACCTCGAGGATCATCTCGACCTCACGCCGGAGGAAAACCAGGCCGTCCGCGAAGAACTGGCCGTCGGGCATGGCGAGCTGCGCGAGATCCGCAAGAAGCTCCTCCACGACGTCCGCGACGTGATCGGCGAAACGGTCGGACGCATCGAGGACCGCCTCCCCGAGGAAAAGCGGCCCCCGTTCCGCGAACGGGTCGGTGAACGGCTCGATCCCTGGGGATTGGACTCCGAACCGTAGGCTTCCGCCGTCAGCGGAGGGCGGCGCGGACCTTTTCGAAGCTCTTCTTCATCTCGTCGGTCACCCGGTCCGCCCCGGCGACGATCTCGCCCCACGCGTCACCCGAGGCGTCCTTGAGTTGCTCGACGCGTTCACCCAGTTTCTTCTGGTGACCCTTCAGGTCGGCGAGGCGCTGGTGGTACTCCGCCGAGCCCTGGGCCTTCTTCTTGGCGGCCTCGGCCTCCAGGCGGTCGATTTCGGCGCCAAACTCGTCGAGTCTGGCCTTGGCTTTCTCAATGTAGGCTTCCTTCTGGTTCATGATGGTGGTGGTGGTTGGTTGGATTCCGGAACCGGAGGGACGCCGCCCCGCGGTTCCCGTGGTTTCGCGGCACACCGGACGGAAGTCCGCCTCCGCATTCCGGCGGCGGCGCCTCGCGAAAATGATGATCCCGGCGGTGATCTCCTGCCGGGCGACCGTCCTCAATGGACCTCGCGGGATGCCTCCTGCATTTCCTCCCCGACCTCCTCGATGTCCTGTCCGACTCCGGCGGCGGTGTGGCAGGCGCTGAATCCGAGGACGGCCAGTCCCAGGGCGATGGCTTCCGGGACTTTCTTGATAGCTTTGATGTATCTCATGTCGACCCACCCTCGGAACGGATGAGGGAAATGCAAATTTCCGCGTGGATTCGGCCGCCACCGCCGGCATCGCCACGCTCGACATGCAGCGTGCCCCCGTGCTCGACTCCCGGCATCTCCTCATGACCACCGACCAACCTTCTCCCTACACTCCGCCCCAGGCATCGGAACCTGCCGCACCCGACCTCCCGGAGCAACCGCCCGCGGTGATCAAGGTCTTCGGCATCATCCACCTCGTGTTCGCCGGGATCGGCGTGCTCGGCGCGATCGCGTCAGTCGTGAGCATGCTCTTCCTCGGAAAGCTGGGCGGCATGGTGGGAGGCGCCTCGGGCGACGGCTCCACCGACGAAACCTTCTCCGCCCTGGAGAGCTACATGGCGGAGATCGCGTGGTTCTCCTTCGTTTCCACCGGCTTCACCCTGCTGCTCGCCATCCTGCTGCTGGTGGCCGGCATCAAGCTGCTGAAGAGACGCGCCAACGCCCTGGCCTGGTCGAACGGCTATGCCTGGACGTCGATCGTCACCAAGGTCGCCTCCCTCGTGATCACCATCCTCTTCGTCATGCCGGCGGCCGCGCGGATGAACCAGGCCATCGGCACGGACATGCAGCAGGGCATCTCGAACATCACCACGGTCATCAGCTCGGTGGTGTCGTTCGCCTACCCGATCGCCGCGCTCATCCTGCTCAACCGCGCCCCGGTGAAACGCTTCCTCGAAAGCCGGGGCACCTGATCGATCCTCCGGAGCCCCTTCAGCCTTCCTCGAATCTCCGGAATCGCGCCTCGAGCGCCTCCCGATCCCGCTCCGAGGCATTCTCCAGCCCCCGCATCCGGACCGCCTCGGCATGGCCGCGGACCGCTTCAAGGTGCGCGTCGAGCATCGCCGCACGGTGGATGTCCGCCAGGCGCGCCAGCAGGCGGAGCGCGATGTCCGGCCGGCCGCCCGCCGTCTGGAGGATCTGATTGAAGGCCGCGTCGAGCAGGTCGGCGAAGACCGTCGGCCGCGTCAGCACCCGCGGGGTCCCCTCGCGGTCGCGGTGGATCCGCCGCGGCAGCCTGCGGCCCGCCACCTTGATCAGCGCCGCCCCGAGGTAGTCGATGCAGTTCATCGCCGTGAAGGGATCGTTGATCCCCGGGGAAAGCGCCCGCAGCGCCACCTCGACAAGCTGCCGCAGGCAGAACTCGAAGTCCTGCTCCCCCGTCCGCATCCGCCCGATGATCACGTGGCTCCGCAGCTCGCTCGCGTCCTTCTCGTCCGGACCGCCCTCGGCGTCGATCGCCAGAATCGGCTCCCCTTCGTGCACGAACTGGCCCGGATGGAGCAGCACCCGGCAGCGCAGGTCGCGCTCCGCACACTCACCCAGCAATCCTTCGACGCTCACCGCCTGGATGTAGCCGCTCCGGCGCGAACGCACCGCTTGCTCGTCCTCCATCTCCTCCCAGTCATCCTTCTCCTCGCCCGCCTTCCGCTCGTCGGGATCGCTCGGCCGTTCATCGGGGAAGAACGCGCACAGCGCCCGGTCGAGCTCGACGTGGATGTCGGCCACCACCCGGTCCGCCTGCAGCGACACCGCGATGTGGTGGATGAAGTGGATGAAGGCCCCGAGGCTGACCAGCGTCGCGACGAAGGCCGACAAGGTCGCGAGATGCGGGATGAACTCCCCCTCCTCCACACTGCGCACGCTGCGCAGCACGATCAGGCAGAAGGTGAAGTTCCCGAGCAGCATCCCGATCGTGAACTGGTTGGGCAGCGCCCGGATGAAGTTGCGCAGGATGCGTCCGCCGAACTGGCTCGAGGCGAGGGTAAGCGCCACCAGCGTCCCGGAGAAGGTCAGGCCCGCCAGCGTCAGCACCGAGGTCGCGACGGTCGAAAGCAGCGACCGGACCCCGTCGGCCGACACCCCCGAAAGCGGCAGCCCGCCCAACAGCACGCCGCTCCACTCCCGTCGGTCGATCTCGATCGTCCCGTAGGCGAGCAGGATCGATAGCACCACCAACCCGCCGGGAACAAACCAGAAGCTCGTCCGCAGTCGGGACCAGATGTGAGTGATCCACGTTTTCACGATCGGCCCCGACGCTCTCAGACGGACAGGTTCCGGTCGAGACCGCGATGCCGGATCATCCCGGGGACGAGGATGCGGGAGGAGTGCCTTTCCGGTCGACGGATTCGATCGTCAGGGTGTCGTGTGGGATAGTGTGATGATGAGCGCAGCACGCGGATCTCACTCGACAGCCTGCACGCGCAACGCCCGCAGCGAGAAGAGACTCCCGTCGACCGCCTCACGGATCGGCCGAGCACCGTCCCTTCTCGTCGCTCCGAAACATTCCCTCCGCTCCGTGAACACATCCTCCACGAACGCCTTTGACCCGATTGCCACGCCGTCGCTGAAATACCTCACCCGACATCGCAGCAACTGACCGCGAGTCAGCTTGCCGCCGCTCTCCCGCACCTTCCGGACCGCCTCCAGCGTCATCCCCTTGCGCTTGGTGCGCCCCGATTCGTCCGGCACCGCCAGTCCTTCGCCGAAGAGCCAGCAGCGATACCATTCCCCGGCAGTCAGATCGCTCTTCGTCGGCTTCTCGTCCCACGAATCCAGCGGCCGATCCAACACCCGGCACAGCCCCCGCCGCGCCCGTTTGCTGCCGGCCACCGCCTCGGCGTAGCCGCACCAGCGGTAGTCCTTCGGATCGTCGCAAAGCCCGGCCCGCACCGGATTCAGGTCGATGTA
>CALGOH010000001.1 GCA_937957985.1 uncultured Verrucomicrobiae bacterium | reverse complement strand
TTCAAGAAGCAGGAGGGCGGCACCTACTACTGCGCCGGATGCGGCGCCGAATTGCTACCTTCCAAGGAGAAGTTCGATTCGGGCTGCGGATGGCCCTCGTTTTACGACCCGTCCAACGCCAAGAACGTCAAGACGAGCACCGACTACAAGATCGGCTACGCGCGCACGGAGGTGCTCTGCGCCGTCTGCGACGGGCACCTGGGCCATGTCTTCACCGGCGAGGGTTACGACACCCCGACCGACAAGCGCTACTGCATCAACGGCGTGGCGCTGAAATTCGTCCCCGCCGGCGGGAAAGACCCGAAGGCTGCCGAAGAATAGCGCCTCCGCCCGCGACCGGCCCCGCGGATTAGGGTCAGCCTTTGAAAGATCATGCGGAGCGAGGCGGCTCGAACCCTGGCAGCCTCACGATGTTCGGTTTTTCCTTGGTCCGGACGACGACAATCCACGCGGATGCTGTTTTCGGGGGAAGGCCATCCGGGATCGTCGGTCGGAGCGGGATGTCGAAGGGCGCGGGTTGAGATCGGGGGGATCCAACCCGCGCCTTTCAGTTTGGTCTGATCCTCACAATGCCGACGCCGCGTCCACCCGGTGCAGGCGCTCCGCCGCGCGCCGGGGATTTCCGCCCTGCGGCAGGCATTCCGCGCCGAGAGGCAGCGAGTAGCCGATCTCGCGCACCTTCCGGAACACCTCGGCGTAGTTCACCTCGCCGGTGCCGGGCTCGTGACGGGCCGGTGAGTCGGCGAACTGGATGTAGCCGATCCAGTCGCGTCCCTTCTCCAGCCCGTCGATCAGGTTCCCCTCGTAGCGCTGCATGTGAAAAAGGTCCCAGTTGAGCTTCACGAGTTCGGAGCCCACCGCCTCGCAGATCGCGATGCCGTCGTCGCTGCCATAGAGGCAGTGCCCCGGGTGGTTGTAAGGGTTCATCGGCTCGACGATGGCGGTCATGCCGTGATGCTCGAGCACCGGCACCGAGGCCTTCAGTTTCTCGACCACCGCCGCGTGCATTTCGGCCTTGGTGAGTCCCTTGATGTCGT
The DNA here is from genome assembly GCA_937957985.1 of uncultured Verrucomicrobiae bacterium. Classification (GTDB taxonomy): domain Bacteria; phylum Verrucomicrobiota; class Verrucomicrobiia; order Verrucomicrobiales; family Akkermansiaceae; genus Haloferula. The sequence continues at coordinate 21,847 of CALGOH010000001.1, read as the reverse complement.
CGCCGGCAACGATGCAGAAGCGGTCGCAGCCCGGGAGCTGCGGCGCGGCCTCGCAGGCCGCCTCGATCTCCGCGACGAAGCGCTCCACCGGAAACGCCGGGTCGTTGATCTCCCGGCCGAAACCCCATGCCGTGAACTGCGTCGCAGTCATCCCGTGCCGTCGCAGGGCCTCGCCGCCGGCCGCCAGGTCCTTGTCGCGCCAGGTCCACAGCTCGATCGCCGGAAAGCCCAGCTCCGCCGCCTGTTCGATGCGCTCGACGAAATCGCCCTCGAACCACATCTCGATGTTCACCGCGACCGGCGTATGCGGGGTACGCCCCGGCTTTTCGATCATTTCTGCCATGCCCCGATCCAATACCCGGACACCGCCGGAACGCACGCAAGAAACCCGACGCCGCACAACGCCCACCCCTGTCGTCTTTCATGAATGCTTTCCCGAACGATCCGCGTAGGTGAAAACAGCCATCCCACCAATCCCATGCCGCCCACCACCACCCGCCGCCGCTTTCTGAAAACGAGCGCCCTGACCCTCGGGCTCCCGACCTTCATCCCCGCCTCGGCCCTCGGCCGCGACGGCCACGTCGCGCCGAGCAACCGCATCGTGCTCGGGGCCATCGGCATCGGGCCACGCGGGCGCCAGGTGCTGTCCTGCTTCCTCGAACAGAAGGACGTGCAGTTCGTCGCCATCGCCGACGTCCAAGAGGACCGCCGGGAAACGGTCCGCCGCATGGCGATGCGCAAATACGGCACCGAGGACTGCGCGAGATACCGCGACATGTCAGAACTGCTCGCGCGCGACGACATCGACGCCGTGCTCATCGCCACCGGCGACCACTGGCACGCGCTGGCGTCGATTCTCGCCGCGAAGGCGGGCAAGGACATCTACTGCGAAAAGCCGTGCAGCATGACGATCCGCGAAACCCAGGAACTGGCCGATGCGATGAACCGCTATGGCCGCGTCTTCCAGGCCGGCACCCAACGCCGCAACGTCGACAACTTCCGCCTCGCCTGCCAGCTCGCCAACAGCGGCAAGCTGGGGAAGATCACCTCGGTCCATGCCGGAATCCTCGCCCTCGGTGAGAATCACGACTGGCTGCCCGAGGAGCCGGAGCCGGACCCGAAGATCTGCGACTGGAACCTCTGGCTCGGCCCTTCGCCGTGGCGACCCTACAACAGGAAATACGTCCAGGGTCGCTGGCGCGGCTACTACGATTTCAACGGCGGCGCGGCGCTGCCGGAATGGGGCGCCCACACGATCGACCTCTGCCAGTGGGCGGCCGACGCCGACGACACCGTCCCGGTCGACTACGAAGCCAAGGACGACACCACGGTCCACGCCACCTACGCCAACGGCACGCGGCTCATCATGAGGCTCTCCGGATTCAAGGGCGAGGGCGACTGGGTGGTGCCCGGCACCTGCCCGGTGCGCTTCGAGGGCGAGGACGGATGGGTCGAGGCCGCCGACTCCGGCAAGATCGCCTCGGACCCGAAGAGCCTGACCGAGGATTTTCCCAAGGACAGCATGGCTGGAACCGATCCGATCAAGCACGTCCGCGATTTCGTCGACTGCGTGAAATCCCGTCAGCAGCCCGCCGCGAATGCGAATGTCACCCGTCGCGGCCATATCATCTCCCACGCCGGGGCCATCGCGTGGCGTCTCGGTCGCAAGGTTCGTTTCGACCCCGCGAAGGAAGTCTTCATCGACGACGAGGAAGCCAACCGCATGTGCAGCCGCGCCCGCCGCGCTCCCTGGCACGCCTGACCCCCTTTCCCATCATGAGCACCACCCGCGTTCCCAGCGAGGAGTCACAACTCGCGATTCTCGATTCCGACGCCTCCCTCCACGACAAGGCCCTCGCCTGCCACCGGCTCGTCTATGTCGCCGGGCCGGAGTCCGTCCCAGCGCTCGCCGCCCTACTCGATGACGACGTACTGTCCGACTACGCCCGCAGCGGTCTCGAGGCGATCGAGGATGCCGCCGCCTCGCAGGCACTGATCGATGCCCTCCCGAAGCTGACGGGTCGGCTGCTGGCCGGCGTGGTGAACTCCCTCGGCGTGCGGCGCGAAAAGACCGCGGTTGCCACCCTTCAGAAGCTTGCCGCCGACACAGCGTCCGGAGTCCAGGCGGAGGCGCTCGCTTCGCTCGGACTGATCGCCACCCCTGCGGCCTCCGACACCCTCCGCGAAGTCATGTCGAAGGGGGCCGACGACTTGAAGACCGCGGCCGGGCACGCATCGCTGGTCGCCATCGAGCATCTCCGACGTGACGGTGACTCCGGGACCGCCTCAGAGCTCCTCAAGTCGCTGACGGCCGCCTTTCCAGAGGGTCCCATTCACGACGCTTCAAAGGCTCTGACGAATTCGTGATCGTGGCATGACCGTCCCGGTCATGATTGGGAGAGGCGAAAACCACGGGTTCGTGTCGGTCGCCCATGCGTCGGCATCCTTTTTCCATGACCGGGTCGGTCATGCCACCGGCAGGCGACACAAGCTTGGCAAGTCGGATAAGCATTGACCCCTCGGCCACGCGCTTTGAAATCGCGGGCGTCCCATGAACGTCTTTCTTGCCATCGATCTCGGCGCCGGCTCCGGCCGCGTCATCGCCGGAGAAACCGACTCGAAAACCCTGCGTCTCGAGGAGGTCCACCGCTTCGACAACCCCGGCACCGACCTCCCCGGCGGATCGTTCTGGAACATCGTCGGGCTCTTCCGCGAGATCCAGGAGGGACTGCGCATCGCCGCCGGCCGCTACGGTGACCGCATCGTCGCGATCGGCATCGACACCTGGGGCGTGGACTTCGGCCTGCTCGACGCCCAGGGCCGCCTGCTCGGGATGGTTCACCAGTACCGCGACCCGCGCCACGAGGGCATGCCGGAGGTCATGCACGGCCTTATGCCCGAGGCGGAAATCTATCGCCACACCGGCATCACCACGAATTTCTACAATTCATCGCTCCAACTCATCGCCGAAAAGCAGCGCCGGTCCCCCGCCCTCGCGCACGCCGAGCAGCTTCTCTTCGTCCCCGACCTGCTCGGCTACTGGCTGTCGGGCAGGAAGGCGGTCGAACGCACCATCGCCTCGACCTCCCAACTCGTCGATCCCGCCACCGGCGACTGGGCATGGGAAGTCATCGACGCCCTCGGCCTGCCGCGGAAGATCTTCGGCGAGATCGTCGCCCCGGGCACCGTGCTCGGCCCGCTGCGCGAGGAAGTCCGCCGCGTGACCGGGCTCGGCGAGGTCCCGGTCGTCGCCTCCGCCTGCCACGACACCGCCTCGGCGGTCGCCGGCATTCCGATGGAGGGCGAGAACCAGCCGTGGCTCTCATCGGGCACCTGGTCGATCATGGGTCTCGAGATCCGCGAACCGATCCGCGGCAAGGAAGCCTTCGATGCGCGCTGCTGCAACGAACTCGGCGTCGACGGCACGGTGCGCTTCCTCAAGAACATCTCCGGCCTGTGGTTGCTCCAGGAATGCCGTCGCCAGTGGGCGCTGGAGGGAGAGGAACTGAGCTACGCGGAGATGACCCGCCTCGCCGACGAGTCGGAGCCCTTCACCGCCTTCATCGATCCGGACGATCCCGCCTTCGCCGCTCCCGGAGACATGCCCGCCCGCATCCGCGACTACTGCAAACGTAGTGGACAGCCGGTCCCGGAAAGCAAGGGTGCGGTCCTGCGCGTCGCCACCGAGTCGCTGGCCCTGAAGTACCGCGTCACGCTCGAAAGCTTCCGCAAGCTCTCGGGCAAGGACTTCGACCGCCTGCACGTCGGCGGCGGTGGCATCCAGAACACCTCTCTCGTCCAGGCCACCGCGGATGCCTGCGGCGTCGAGGTAGTCGCCGGCCCGGTCGAGGCCACCTCCTGCGGCAACCTCATCGTCCAGATGATGGCCACCGGAACCCTCCCCGACCTGGCGACCGGTCGCCGGCTCATTCGCGATTCCTTTGAATTCACCACCTACACTCCCCGCGACCCCGGCGCGTGGAACCAGGCGGCCGAGCGGTTCGAGGCGGTCTTCTAAAAACCCCGGGCTCCGGTGTGCTTCCTGAAGGAGGAACTACCCACAGACTCCGCGCGCCAATGGCGCACGTGGTTCCCGCTTCAGCGGGTCTACCGTCATCGTCTGAACCATTCCCGCCGGGCGCCGGCTCATCCTCACTCCCTTGGACGCACGGGACGAGATCGCCCGGCGATTCGAGCCATTGATGGACGACGCAACCGACTGAGAATCAGGCTTGTCCCGGAGACCGCGGTTGGGTTAATACGTAGTCTTCCCACCCTCGATTCCTCCCATGTCCAACAAGATTCTGCCACTCGTGCTCGCGGGGGCCTGGCTGCTGCCGCTTTCGGCGCACGCCGACCTCGCCTCCGCCATCGATACCGCCAATCTCGTCACCTCCTCCGGTGACGCCTCGTGGTTCGACCAAAGCTCCGTGACCCACGATACCATCGACGCCGCCCAGAGCGGCGGTATCGGCCACGACGAAGTTTCGGTCCTCACCACCGAAGTCACTGGCCCTGCCAATGTCTCCTTCTGGTGGAAAGTCTCGTCCGAGGAGAACTGGGACTTCCTCCGCTTTTACATCTCATCGGTGCAGAACGAGGAAATCTCCGGGGAGGTCGATTGGACCGAAAAGACCTTCTTCGTCGGGGCCGGCACGCACACGCTCGAATGGATCTACTCGAAGGACGGATCGGAAAGCGACGGCTCCGACTGCGGCTGGGTGGACCAGCTTGTCATCACGCCTGTCACCCCGCCGGCCAATGACGACTTCGCCAACCGCATCGACCTAGGAAGCGGATCGACGGCATCCGACACCGGCGACAACTCCGCCGCCACCCTCGAGGCCGGCGAACCCTCCCTCTCTCCCTACGACGGCTCCTCGGTCTGGTGGAGCTGGACCGCCCCGGCCAGCGGCTGGACGAAGGTCAACACCGCCGGCAGCGGCATCGCCACCACCATTGCCATCTACACCGGCACCTCGGTCGGCAGCCTTACGCAGGTCGGCTGGGCGGCCGGATTCCCGACGACCGACCTCGCATTCGAGGCGACCGCCGGCACGACCTACCAGATCGCCATCCACGGCAATCCGTTCTTCAGCGGCACCGTCCCCCAGGGCGCCATCTCGCTCTCGATCGACAACACCTACGCCCCGCCCGCCGAGATCACCGCCATGACCATGACGCCGGGCAGCGGTGACCTCGGCGCCGGACCGGTGGCCTTTACCCTCGATATCGACATCGACTGCCCCGCCGGACTCGACGAGGCGGAGGTCTTTCTGGTTTCCCCGACCGGCAACGTCGTGCTTGTCGATCACTTCGGTGCCGCCGAGCGCGTAAGCGGCACCCAATTCTCCGGCTCCTACCAGAAGACCGTCACCGTGCCCGGCTATCTCGCCGCCGCCGGCTACCGGCTGCGGTTCGAGATCTTCGACCTGGCCTCCGACAGCGCGTTCGTGTCCGACGGCACCGGCCCCGACGCCGACCACGTCGGACTCGGCCTCGATTTCATCTGGGATGCCACCAACACCGGCCTCGTCGACACCACCGCGCCGATGGTCACCGGCGTGAGCTTCAACCCCTCGCCGGTCAACATCTACACCGGCTCGCAGAACGTCGATGTCGACATCACCCTCACCGACGACCTCACCGGCTTCACCTCGGGCACCGTCTTCCTGTACGACGCCGACGACCTCTTCAGCCAGCAGTTCTACATCTCGCCCTTCTCCCTCATCTCGGGGGATGCCAACAGCGGCGTCGCGCGAGCCACCTTCAACATCCCGGACAACGCTCCCACCGGCACCTGGCGCGTCGAGGTCAATCTCAGGGATGTCGCCGGAAACGAACGCCAGTACGGCCCGTCCTTCGACACCTTCCCCGGCGGCGACAGCACCGCCGAGTTCGAGGTCATCGACCTCCTCGCGCTCGACAATGCCATCGACACCGCCAATCCCGTCACCACCACCGGCTATGCCGATTGGTTCGGCCAGACCAGCGACACCCACGACAGCGAGGACGCCGCCCGGAGCGGGGCCATCCCCGACGAGCAGGAAAGCGTCATGACCGCCACCGTCACCGGTCCCGCCATCGTCTCCTTCTGGTGGCAGGTCTCCTCGGAACCGATCTTCGACAAGCTCCAGTACCACCTCGACGGCGTCCTCCAGGAAACCATCTCAGGCAACGTCCCGTGGGTCCAGGAGTCGTTCTTCGTATACACCGGATCCCATGAGATCAAATGGACCTACTCGAAGGACGTGACCTCCTCCTCCGGCGCAGACGCCGGCTGGGTGGACGAGCTGGTGGTGACGCCCGTTACGCCCCCGTCCAACGACGATTTCGCCCACGCGATCACCCTCAGCGGCACCAGCGATTCGGATACCGGCGACAACATCTACGCCGGCCTCGAATCCGGCGAACCGGACCTCGGCAACTACGACGGCGGGTCGGTCTGGTGGCAATGGACCGCCCCCGCGACCGGCTGGGCCCGGGTCGATACCGCCGGCAGCGCAATCCCCACGACCGTCGGTGTCTTCACCGGTGCCTCCGTTTCCACCCTCACCCCCATCGGCTGGAACAGCGGAAACAGCAGCCCGCAGGGCGCGCTCACGTTCCCGGTGGTCTCCGGCACCACCTACCACCTCGCCGTCCATGGCAATCCCGCCGCCAACTTCGACGTCGTTCCCTCCGGCGCGGTCGCCATCGATATCCAGAGCGGCTTCACCCCCGACCTCGAACTCGCCGCCGTCACACTCACCCCGGACAGCGGTGATCTCGGTGCCGGTTCCGTGCCCGTGCAGGTCGATTTCTCCGCCACCTGCCCCGACGGCCTCCACGTCGCCGTCGGCCAGCTCTACGACCAAAGCGGCACCCTGCTCGCCCACGTCGATGTCGAGGCCGGCAGCCCCGGCTTCATCCAGAGCGGCGATGTCTTCTCCGGCAGCTACCGCTTCACCATCGATGTCCCCGGCTACCTTCCCGCCGGGGCAATCCGCCTGCAGCTCATCCTCATCGATGACCTCGACCAGACCGCCCTGTGGTCGGACGGCACAGGCCCGGAGGCCGACCACGCCCTGCCCTCCTCCGACTTCACCTTCACCGCGACCAATACCGGCACCGTCGATGCCACCGCGCCCGACGTCACCGCCCTCACCTTCAATCCCGACCCCGTCAACATCCACTCCGGCCCCGCCGCGCTCGATGTCGATGTCTCCATCACCGATCCCCTCAGCGGCATCTCCTCGATCATCGTCACCGTCTTTGATTCCGCGGACAACTACCAGACCGGCGGCTTCGTCGACACCATCCTCACCCCGCCGGTATCGGGCGACATCCATGCCGGCACCTGGCGGGTCCCCCTGACGATCCCCGACACCGGTCCGACCGGCACGTGGCGGGTCGAGATCACGCTCCAGGATCTGGCGGGCAACAGTCACTACTACGGAAACTTCGGCGGCGATCCCTTCCCGGGCGGAAGCGGCAGCGCCGAGTTCACCGTGGAAAACGTCGAACCGACCAACGACTACGCCACCTGGGCCATCGACAACGACATTCCGGACGAACCGGTGGATGACGATTACGATGAAGACGGCATTCCGAACGGCGTCGAGGCCTTCCTCGGCACCGATCCCACAACGCCGGACGCCTCGCCATTCGTGGCCTCGGTTTCCTCGACCGGCGGCCTGCATCTGGTCATCGATTTCGACCGTGTCGAGGTCCTGCCCGACAACCTGGTCATCCGCGTCCGCTGCTCGAACTCGCTCACCGGCTTCGCCACCGTGGCCGAAAAAACCGGCAACGGTGCATGGTCGGGATCGGCCACCGTGAACGAGGGAACTCCATCGGGGGGAATGATTCCCGTGACCGTGGAGGATCCGGTCACCGGTCAGACCAGCCGCTTCGGCATCCTGGAGGCGGACACGGCCCCGTGATCGTCGTCAGAGCTTGAAGAGTCCCCCCTTCTTCCCGCCGAGCGCCGTCGCTCCGACAATGGCGATGCCAAGGAAGACCATCGCCCAGGTGCCGAGCGCGGCGGCGAGCTCGTGCCCGTTGCCCAGGGTGCTGAGCAGCGTGTAGATCGCCTTGGTGATCGGATAGTGCTGCGACTGCTGGGCGAGGATCAGGCTGTCGCTGACCTCCAGCATGGCGAAGGCGAAGGCGAGAATGGCCCCGGCAGCGACGTTGGCGCCGATGAGCGGGATGGAAATCCGGCGCAGCGTGCGCCAAGATCCCGCTCCCAGCGAGCGGGCCGCCTCCTCCATCGCCGGATTGCTCTGCTGCAGGCCGGCCACCGCGGCGCGGACGACGTACGGCAGTCGTCGTACCGCGTAGGCGGCGATCAGCAACAGCGCCGGACTCCCGCCCACGCCCATCATGAAATGCAGCGGTTTCCCCTCCTGGGAAAGCGCGAGGTAACCGAAGGCGAGCACCAGGCCGGGCACCGCCAGCGGCAGCATGACGAGCGCGTCGAGCACGTTGCGGCCCCTGATGTCGCTGCGCACCACCACCCATGCGATCGCCAGGCCGACCACCACAGCGATGCCGGTCGCGATCCCGGCGTAGAACAGGCTGTTCTCGATCGACGGCACCACCAGCGGGTCGCCGAGCGCCTCCTGGAAATGCGCGATCGTCCAGTGGATCGGCGTCAGCGAGTCATACCAGTTGTCCGAGAAGGCCAGCATCACAACCCCGGCGTGGGGAATGGAGGCCACGACGAACACCGTCGCGAAGATGATCGCGCAGCCGAGCGAGTTCAGCCCGGTGAGCTTCTTCTCGGCGTCCCTTCCCTTCGGCCGCGGCTGGGCCCCTGATGTCGAGCGGCCGAAGAGAAACTTGGTGAGCCCGAAAACCAGGGCGGAGATCAGCAGGATGACGGCGACCAGTGCGTAGGGTGCGGGATTCCCCCCGAGATCCTTGATCCCGTGGAAGACCTGCACCGGCGCCACCCGGCTGTAGTTGAAGACCAGCGGCACGCCGAGTTCGGTGAAGGACCAGATGAAGACGATCGAGGAACCGGCGAAGATCCCCGGCATGGCCAGCGGCAGCGTGATCCGGAACAGGCGACGCGCGGGACGACAACCCAGATTCTCCGCCGCCTGCTCCATCGCCGGGTCGAGGTTCGACAGCGAGGCGGCGATGTTCATGTAGAGGATCGGGTAGAGGTGGAGCGCGTTCATCGCCACGATGCCCCAGAAGCGACCCTCGGCGAGCCAGTCGATCCGCTTGGCGGGATCCATCAGGCCGATCTCGATCAGCAGCGAGTTGAGCGAGCCGGTGACGCTCAGGATGTGCATCACTCCGATGGCCCCGACGAAGGGCGGCAGCACCAGCGGGATCAGGATCAGCGCCCCGAGGATCCGGCGCCCCATGAAATCGTAACGGTGCGAGAGCAGCGCCAGCGGAAAGGCGATGAGCAGGGTCACGAAGGTGCTCGCCACACCCAGCAACAGCGCATTCCACAGGCCCTCGACATAGACGGGATTGCGGAAGACCTCGGCGACGAAGGCGAAGGTGAAGTTCCCGTCCTGGTCACGGAAGGCCTCGCCCACGACCGACAGCGCGGGATAGATGAAGAACACCGCGAAGAGCAGGCTGACGCCCGCGGTCACGGCGATCGCGTTGCCTCGCTTCATGGCTGCCCTCCCTTCCCATCGGTCACCGACCGGTAGCGCGCGGCGAAGGCCTTCGAGATCTCGGTGGTTCTCCGGGCGACCTCCAGCGGGTCGTTGCGCTCCAGCAGCGGCACCAGTTCATCCATCACGCGGTCATATTCGATCTCGTCGATCGCGAAGAGCGGTCCCGGATCCGCCCCGGCCGCAACCGCCCGCCACGCCTCCTTCAACTCGTCGTGGGGATCCATGCAGATCGCCCGGAAGATCGTCCGCAGCGCGTCGAAGGCCTCGCCCGTCAACTCCGGCCGATAGACGAACTCACCCGTCCGCTCGTAAGGCAGCGCCTCCGGGTCGGTGAAGTGCCGCAGGTGTTCGGGAGTGTAGAGATCCCGGCGCACCGGCAGGCGCCGCAGCGCACGCTGGCTGGGTCCGCCGTCGGCACCCGGCTTGAGATTCCACAACAACTGCCCGCGCTCGCTGAGGCAGAACCGGACGAACTCCTGGGCGATCTCCATGTGCGGCGCGCCGCGGAAGACCGCGATCGGATCGACGCTCACCGAGGTGCCCCCGACCGGGGAGATCCAGTGGATCCGGCTCGTGCCATCCTCGTAGCGGACCGCGTCCTCGAAGGAGCGGCCGTAGAAGTCGATGCACGTCCCCGCGGCCGCGTCGCCCATCGCCACGTCGTACGGGATCTTGCTCGACGAGTCGGTGAAATAGCGGGCGTTCGCCCCGAGCTTCTGAAGCAGGTTCACGCCCCGGCGCCATCCCTCCGCGCGTGATGCCGGACTGTCCCCCTTGCCGCGGATCACATCCTGCATCTGTTCCTGGACGAGCATCTCGAAGGCCTGGGTGACCGAGCTGCTCTTGGTCGGATCCGCCAGCGCCAGGCGACCGAAGTACGCGGGCTCGCCGAGGTCCTCCCAGCGCTGGGGCGGAGCCAGATCCAGCCAGCCGAGCACGTCGCGGTTGTAGACGATGCCGAACTGCGACACACACACACCGACCCAGCGATGGTCCGGATCGTAGTAGGTTTCCCCCGAGAAGCCGGCCGGGATCCGATCGTCGCCGAACCACTCGGGATCGGTCTCAAAGACCTCGAGCTCGGCAAGCCGCCCGGCCTGCGCCTGGTCGATGAAATCCTTGGTGCCGCCTCCGAAGAAGATGTCGAACTCCGTGCCCTCCTTGCCGAGTTCCCCGGCCGCGCCAAAGGCCCCGGCGATCATGCGCTTGATGTCGCCGCCGCCGCCCGGCGCGCGCCAGTCGATATGGATACTGCGCCCGGTCTTTTCCTGCCAGTGCGCGGCGAAGGCCTCGCCGAATTCCGAGCGGATCGAGTCGTTGTGGGGCGTGATGATCACCAGGCGGTCATCGCCGGTGCCGGCTGCGGCCACCTCGCTCTCGCGCTGGAGCAGCAGCGGCGCCGCCACCACGAGCACCAGCAGCACGAAGACGGGAACAAGGCGTTTCAGCATGGCTCAGCCCTCCATGGCGACCACGTCCTGATGACGGGAGCCGAGCACGACCTCCTCGCCCGGCTCGCGGACCAGTTCCGGATTCAGTTCCACCACCTGCTGGCGCCCCGCCGTGGTCTCGACCACATACTGGATCCGCTGGCCGAGGTAGCTGCGCTCGAGAATCCTCCCTGTCGCGCGGTTGCCACCCGGCACGCCGCCGATCCGCCACGCCTCCGGCCGCACCGAAAGCACCACCTCCTCGCCACCGCCCGGAAGCCACTCCGGATCGGTCGTGCGCCCGACCAGCAAGCCCAGCCTGGTCTCCACCTGCACGTAGCGCTCCCGACACTCGACCGCCCGCCCCTTGATCAGGTTCGTCTCGCCGATGAACCCGGCCACGAAGGCCGTGCGGGGCTCGCGATAGACTTCCTGCGGCGTGCCGAGCTGCTCGATCCTCCCGGCATTCAGCACCGCCATCCTGTCGGCCATCGCCAGCGCCTCCTCCTGGTCGTGGGTCACGTAGATCGCCGTCAGCCCCCCTTCCTTCACGATCCTCCGGATCTCCCGGCGCATCTCGATCCGCAGCTTGGCATCGAGATTGGACAGGGGCTCGTCGAGACGCAGGCATCGAGGACGCACGACCAGCGCCCGCGCCAGCGCGACGCGCTGCTGTTGCCCGCCCGAGAGCTGGTCGACTCCGCGCTCCGCCATCCCGGCCAGATGGACCAGGCGCAGCGCCTCCTCGACCCGCTTCCGGATCTCCGCCTTGGGCACCTTTCGCTCTTCCAGGCCGAAGGCGACGTTCCGTCCGACGTCGAGATGCGGCCACAGTGCGTAGCTCTGGAACACCATCGCCGCCTCCCGCTTGTGGGGCGGCAGGCCCGTGACCTCGGTCTCGCCGAAAAAGATCCCGCCCGAGGTCGGTTGCTCGAGTCCCGCGATGCATCGCAACAAGGTGGTCTTGCCGCAGCCCGAGGCGCCGAGGAGGAAAAACAGCTCTCCCGGCGCGACCTCGACATCGACCCCGTCGAGCGCGGTGACGTCCCCGAAGCGCTTCACGACCGACTCGGCACGTATCGAATCCATAACCGAAGCCATGCTTGCCGCCCGCGACGCCGTGGCAAGCCTTCATCGGCCCGGAAAGGAATCCGTTTCAAACTCCGAAAGATTCGCTTGCCAACCCCGGCGATCATTCCTAAATCCGCCGCCCGGTGTTCTCAAACCTTGCTCGGGTGGCGGAATTGGTAGACGCGCATGACTAAGGATCATGTCCCGAAAGGGGTGGGGGTTCGATTCCCCCCTCGAGCACCACTCGTTTCCTGACCCTCCCCGGTTCGCCGCGGAGGGCTTTTCTTTGGCCGCGCTCCCACGGCAACGCACCCTTTACAGCGTCGGTTCCGCGGTTCTTGATCGATCCGTCTCCGGCGCCCGCAAGAGGCGATCCGGGACCGCCACACCCCAAACCCTGACGCTGTACAAGTGGAAGACTTCGGCAGACTCCCCGACGGCCGCGCGGCCCGACTCCACACTCTCACCAACTCCAGCGGCATGACCGCCGGCATCACCGACTTCGGCGCCGCGCTCGTCAGCCTGAAGGCCCCCGACCGCGGCGGGATCTTCGCCGACGTCACGCTCGGCTTCGACTCGGTCGAGGGCTACGCCGGCGACAACAACCCGTATTTCGGCGCGACGGTGGGACGCTACGGCAACCGGATCGCCGGCGGCAAATTCTCGCTCGACGGAAAGGAATACCGGCTCGCCACCAACAATGACCCGGCCGGCATCCCCTGCCACCTGCACGGCGGGAATATCGGCTTCAACAAGCGCCTGTGGACCGTCGAGGCATCCAGCCCGGATTCCATCGACCTCAAATACGTCTCCCCGGATGGCGAGGAAGGCTACCCCGGAACGCTGACGGCCAGGGTGCGCTACCGTCTCACCGAGGACGACGAACTGCTCTGGGAAGCCACCGCGACGACGGACGCGCCGACCATCGTCAACATGGTCCAGCACGCGTACTGGAACCTGTCCGGCGATCCGACCACCTCGATCCGCGATCACCTCCTCACCCTCCATGCCGACCGGTATCTGCCGACGAACGCCGGATTGATTCCGACCGGTGAGATGGCTCAGGTCGAGGGCACGCCGATGGACTTCACCGAGCCCACCTCCATCGGCAGCCGCCTCGATGCGGATTTCGAGGCGCTCAAGCCGGGCCTCGGCTACGACCATTGCTGGATTCTCACCCGGCCCGAAGCGGACGGACTGGCGCTCGCGGCGAGGCTTTCGGACCCCGGCAGCGGCCGGATCATGGAGGTCCGGTCGAACCAACCGGGCATCCAGTTCTACGGCGGCAATTTCCTGAACGACTCGATCAAGTGCCGCAGCGGGAAGGCCTGCGGGTACCGCACCGCCCTGTGCCTCGAGACCGAGAACCTGCCCGACGCGCCGAACCGTCCGGATTTCCCCTCACCCGTGCTCAGGCCGGGCGAGACCTACACGCACCGGACGGCGTTCCGCTTCCGGGCGGAGTGATGCCTCGCGACCGGGATCCACGGCTCAGAAATTGGCCACATCATCGGAGCCGCCGTAGGTTTCCGCCTTGGTCCCGTCGTTGCCGTAGGACCAGAGCGCATAGCTCTGGTACCGCGGCTTCTTGTCGCTCCACTCCGCCAGGCCCCACGTGTGGAGGATCTTGTCATTCTTGCCATTCGCGAAGTCGGTCTCGAATGGCGGCGTGTTGATCGCGAACATGATCTCGTTGCCCCACGCGTCATAGAACTTCCCGTCATCCCGGCCGACCCCGGAGCGGTTGTCATCGACGATGATCGGCATGATGTAATTCTCCCCCTTCGGATTCATCTGGCGGGTGTTGAAGGTCTCGTCCGTTGCGGTCGAGTAGTCCACGTCCTCGCCGATCAGGGTGCCGATGATCACTTCGCTGCCGTAGTTTCCGCCGGGATCGCCGTAGATCGTGTCCCAGCCGGTATCGAGCTTCGTTTTCGGGATCGGCGGCCGGTTGTAGTCGATGCTGAAGGCCTCGACGCCGAGGCCCATGTCGCGCATCTGCTGGAGGGTCTTGGCCTGCTGGGCCTTGAGGATGCCCTTTCGCGCGAACATGAAGGACAGCGCGGCAAGGGCGGCAATGATCACGATCACGACCAGCAACTCGATGAGGGTGAAGCCTCCGGAGCGGTGAAAGTTTCGATTCTTCAATTTCATGGGTCTTGGAATGGAGCTTTTGACAGTCAACGTAACGCGTCCGTCGCACGAATCCAGCGGGAAGGCGAGAACGAAACCCGTCGGGTGGAAATGGACCGGTGCCCGAAGCGGGTTTATCACCGCAAAAAAGTTCGAAAAATCCGCCTAAGAACCCGCCCGGTTTCCTCGTTGGGCGACGGGATGGCGCATCCGCCGGTCGGAAAGCCCCCCGCTTTTTCGACTGGCCAGTGCATGCTTCCCCGGTAATTTCCACTGAAAGATCCCATTTCCATGAGCCTTCATGCCCAACTCAGCCCCGAAGCCCAGGCCCGGCTGCGTGCCCAGCGCCGCGCTTCGACCGTCTCCTCGATCGTGATCTCCTTCCTGGTGATCGTGCTGATCGGACTGATCCTGGCGTTCATCTTCCTGCCGCCGCTTTTCAAGGAGACGCCAGCGATCGTCAGCTATTCGGCATCGACCAGCAACGATGACAAGCTGGAGACCAAGAAGCTGACCCAGAGCGTCGAGCGGAAGCCGTCGGCCCCATCCTCATCGATGGCCAAGGTGATCGCGGCGAACACGACCTCGCCGACCGCGGTGCCCGTGCCCGAGGTGGATGTCCCCGAGCCCTCCACCGACTTCGGCAACGGCGACGATTTCGGCGACGGTTGGGGCTCCGGCGGCGATGGCGGGGGAGGCGGCGGCTTCGGCAGCATTCCGGCCACCATGCAGAAACGCTGCTCGCCGGAAGACCGCATGCAGCGTCTGCTCGAAAGCGGCGGCACCGAGAAGTGCGAGGAAGCCGTCGTCAAGGGCCTCGACTGGCTCCAGAAGACCCAGCATCCGGACGGCTCCTGGGGCGGCAGCCACAAGGCGGCCATGACCGGCTTCGCGATCCTCTGCTACCTCGGCCACTGCGAGACGCCGCTGTCCGAAAAGTACGGCGAAACCGTCCTGAAGGGCATGATGTGGCTCGTCGAACTCGGCATGAAGCAGAACGGTCGCCTGAATACCGGCGCCGAGCCCAACCCCCAGCCCTACGAGCACGCGATCGCGACCTATGCGCTGGGAGAGTCGACCACCTTCTGCCAGCAACTCGGCATCAACGTACCGAACCTCGCCGATGTCACCCAGAAGGCCGGCCAGTACATCATCGACAACCAGCACACCAAGACCGGTGGCTGGGACTATGGCTACAGCGAGGACAGCGGCCGCGGCGGCGACCTGTCGGTCGTCGCCTGGCAGATCCAGGCGCTCAAGGCCTGCTACCACACCGGCCTCGACTTCCGGAACCTGAAGAGTTCGATCCGCAAGGCCCTCGACTACGTCGAGACCTGCCAGGACGCCGGCGGCGGCTTCGGCTATCGGCCCGGGGGAGGCTCCCATGCCAGCTATCACACGCTCACCGGTGCCGGCATGCTCTCGTTCCAGATGTGGGACAAGGGCTCGGTCGGAGCCGTCCGCAAAGGTGCGCGCTACATCGCCGAGCATTCGAAATTCGAATACAACACCGCCCATGCCGACCTCTACGGACACTACTATGAAGCCCAGGCGATGATCGCCCGCGGCGGCAAGGAATGGGAGGACTACAACGCGATGTTCCGCGACGAACTCCTCAACAACCAGAACCCGGACGGGTCATGGAAGAAGCCGGGCGGCGGACAGAAGCTGGTCGCCGTCGGCGCGCTGTTCGAAAGCAATGTCCACTACCGCACCTGCCTCTGCATCCTGATGCTCGAAACCTACTATCGTTTCCTCCCGGGCACCGGCTCCGGGATCAAGTAAGGGGCACGGTCTTCGCTTTCACAAACGGCGGCTTCCTGGCGAGGGACCGCCGTTTTTCATGCCCCCACCCCGGCCCGCCACACGGTTTTCCCTCGCTTGTCGGGCAAATCGGGCCTACCTCGCCCCTGTCATGAGCGCCAGCCAACTGGACCAACTCAAGAAGTTCACCACCGTCGTCGCGGACACCGGCGATTTCGAGTCGATGAAGGACTACCAGCCGCAGGACGCGACGACCAATCCGTCGCTGATCCTGCAGGCCGTCGGACAGGACGACTACCGCCACCTCGTCGAAAAGGCCGTCTCCGAACTCAAGGACTCGCCGGCTGCGGACCGCGTCGAGGCCATCATCGACCGCATCCTGATCCTCTTCGGTCTCGAAATCCTCAAGATCGTCCCCGGCCGCGTCGCCACCGAGGTGGACGCCCGCCTTTCATTCGACACCGAAGGCACCATCGCCAAGGCCCGCCAGCTCATCGATGCCTACGAAAAGGAAGGCATTTCGCGCGACCGGATCCTGATCAAGGTCGCCTCGACCTGGGAGGGCATCCGCGCCGCCGAGATCCTCGAGAAGGAAGGCATCCACTGCAACCTCACGCTGCTGTTCTCGCTGCCCCAGGCGGTCGCCTGCGCCGAGGCGAAGGTCCAGCTCATCTCGCCCTTCGTCGGCCGCATCCTCGACTGGCACAAGGCGAGGACCGGCAAGGATTACCAGGGAGAGGACGATCCGGGCGTGCAGTCGGTCCGCGAGATCTACACCTACTACAAGAAGTTCGGCTACGAGACCGAGGTGATGGGAGCTTCCTTCCGCAACACCGGCGAAATCGTCGCCCTCGCCGGCTGCGACCTGCTCACCATCAGCCCCAAGCTGTTGGAGGAGCTCCACGGCTCCGACGAACCGCTCGAAAGGGTGCTTTCCCCGGACGGGGCGCGGGACGCCGAGGTCGAGAAGCTCAGCTTCGACGAGAAGAGCTTCCGCTACGCCCTCAACGAGGACGCGATGGCGACCGAAAAGACCGCCGAAGGCATTCGCAAGTTCGCCGCCGACATCGTGAAGCTCGAGGAACTGGTGGAATCGATGCTGTGAACCACGACACCATGACCTTTCTCCGCGCCACCCTGCTGTTCCTCGTCGTCTCGGTCCTGCCGCTCCATGCCGGTGGCAAGAAGGACGACGCCGCCGGCATCGCGTTTCACCTCGAGACCGACCCGGGAAACAACCCGAAGATGATTTTCAGCCAGTTCGTCGCCGGGCAGGAACGCGTCTTCCACCGGGTGCCGGAAATCAGCACCCGCGACATCGCGGCCTTCAATCCCTTCCCGGCCCAGAACGGGGACGGCTACGGCGTCCTGCTCCAACTCACGAAGCGCTCCGCCAACCGCTTCAGCGCCGTCACCGCCGCCAACATCGGACGCTGGATGATCGCCCGCGTCAACGGCCGGATCGTCGACGGCGTCGTCATCGACCAGCAGATCAACGACGGCGAGGTGGTCATCTGGAAGGGCCTGTCACTGGCGGAGGTCAAGGGACTCGACAAGACGACCCCCCGCATCGGCGAAAAGAAACCCCGCGGCTGAATCCGGTGATGCTTCGCTTCCTCGTTCTCGCCCTCGCCTTCTCCCCTCTCGGTGCCGCACCGCTCCAATGGCGGCTGCCGACCGACAACCGGCACCTGCTGACCGGCGAGCCGGAGAAGTTCTACATGTATGTCGACCGGATCTTCGAGGGAGAGACCTCGAAGCCGTGGCAGGGCGGCGCCTGGGGACTGGTCCGCACCCCGGTGAGGGTCGGTGGCGAAATCCAGTACCTTCGCTTCCACGAGGGAATCGACATCTCGCCGGTCAAGCGCGACAAGGCCGGCAACCCCCTCGACCTCGTCATGAGCATCGCCGACGGCCGCGTGGTCCACGTCAGCGACGTTCCGGGCCGCTCGAACTACGGCAACTACCTGGTCGTCGAGCATCCCGTCGACCGCGCCGGCAACGTCGTCCACAGCCTCTACGCCCATCTGGCCACCGCCACGGTCAAGCCCGGCGACCGGGTCAAGGCCGGCTCGGTGCTCGGCCGCATGGGCTACACCGGCCGCGGCATCAACCGCACCCGCGCCCACCTGCACCTCGAACTCGGGCTCCTGATGAGCAACCGCTTCCAGGGCTGGTTCCAGCGTTACTCCGGCGGCACCAACCACCACGGCAACTACAACGGGATGAACCTCATCGGCATGGACGTCGCCCGTTTCCTCACCGAGGTCCATGAGAACCCCGAGTTGACCGTCACCGACTTCGTCCGCCGCAGCCCCGCCTACTTCAAGGTCACCGTGCCCCGCGAGGGCACCCTCGAGTTCGCCTCCCGCCATCCCTGGCTGGTCTACGGCGACCTGACCAAGCCCTCCCCCTCGTGGGAGATCTCACTGACCGCCACCGGCCTGCCGACCGGCATCGCGATCAGCCAGCGCAAGGTCGACGCGCCCATCGTCTCGGCGGTCCGCTCTTCCGACACTGCCCACCGCTACCTCACCCGCGGCCTGCTTTCCGGCGAAGGCAGCTCCGCCACCCTTTCCTCCAACGGCCAGAAGCTCATCGCCCTCCTCACCGGCGACTTCCCCGACCCGTGACCGGACCGCCGGCACTTTCTCGCTTGGCACCTGGCCCTTCGAACTTGGAACTTCCGGCATGGACCACACCCTCGCCCGCCTCGAAAGCCTCGGCTTCAGCCTGCCCGAAGTCCCGGCCCCCGTCGCCGCCTACGTCAACTGCGTCCGCAGCGGCAACCTGCTGTTCCTTTCCGGCGGCCTGCCGATCGACGGCGAAAGAAGGATCCTCGGCAAGGTGCCCACCGACGTCTCGCCCGAGGAGGCCGCGGAGGGAGCCCGGATCATCATGCTCAACCGCCTCGCGGTCATCCGCGACGAGATCGGCTCGCTCGACAAGGTGAAGCGCATCGTCGCCCTCAACGGTTTCGTCAATTCCGAGCCCGACTTCACCGGCCACCCGCAGGTCGTCAACGGCGCCTCCGAGTTCCTGCTCGAGGTCTTCGGCGACCGTGGCAGGCACTCCCGCACCGCCCTCGGCGCCGCCGCCCTGCCGCTCAACGTCGCGGTGGAGATCAACATGATCGTCGAGGTCGAGTAAAGGAGCGCCAAAGGAGCGCCGATTATGAAATCGGCACCCTCCCCCCATGGCGTGCAGCGCCACACTTCGACTCGCGCCGCCATTCCGTGCGTCCTATAGGTCCCATAGGACCCATGCCGCTACTCGACGCCCACAACCACCTGCACCAACTCCCCGACCCGGACGCCCGCATCCGGGAAATGCGCGACGCCGGCATCGCTGGCTGCGTCGTCAACGGCACCTCGGAGGAAGACTGGCCCGCCGTCGCCGCGCTTGCCGAGCGTCATCCGGACTTCGTCCACCCCGCATTCGGCCTGCACCCGTGGTACGCCCATCGTCGTACTTTGAGCTGGCTCGACGTCCTCAAAAGTTTCCTCGAGCGTTTTCCCCACGCCTCCATCGGCGAATGCGGCCTCGACCGCTGGATCGACGAGCCGTCGATCGAAGAGCAACTCGAAGTCTTTCTTCCCCAGCTCGCCCTCGCCCGCGAACGCGACCTCCCCGTCACCATCCACGCCCTCAAGGCCTGGGGGCCGCTCCTCGACGCCCTCGAGGCCGAACCGCCTTCCGAGCGCGGCTTCCTCCTCCACTCCTACGGCGGCAGCCCCGAGTTCGTCGAACAACTCGTCCCCCTGGGGGCCCGCTTCTCCTTCTCCGGCCACTTCCTCCACCCGCGAAAGACGAAGTCCCTCGACGCCTTCCGCGCCGTACCCGCCGATCGCCTCCTGCTCGAGACCGACGCGCCCTCGATGCTTCCGCCCCGGGAAATCATCACCCACCCGCTGCCCGACGATCAAAACCATCCCGCCAACCTCCCCGCCATCGCGGCGGAACTGGCGAACCGTCTCGGCGAAGACCCGCCTTCCCTCATCGCCCGCTGCAGCGAAAACACCCGGCGACTTTTACTGTTCTCTTGAACATTTAAAAATCGCGCGCAGACTACCCCTCGCCCGCCATGTCGAGCGAGACCGTCCAACGCCTGCGCCAGCAGCTCCGCGAGAAATTCCCCGCCGCCCACCGTGGCTGCGGCGGCTCGCCGCAGGCCGTGTTGGACGCCGCCCGCGGCCATCCATCCCCCCGTCGCGAAGCGACGCAAGCTACCTCTTCTCCCTTCCCACTCGACACCCGGCACTTCCCCGCTGGCGCCATCACCGAGATCTCCCCCGCCCACCCCGCCTGCGGCCTCACCCTCCTCCTCGCCGCCCTCCTTTCTGACCATCCACAATCCGCAATCCGCGATCCGCAATCCCCCCTCGTCCTCATCGACGCCCGCGACCGCTTCGATCCCGCCTCCTTCTCCCCCGACGAATGCGCCCGCCTGCTCTGGCTGCGCTGCCGCGAAACCCCGCAGGCCATGAAGGCCGCCGACCTGCTGCTGCGCGACGGCAACCTGTCCTTCGTCCTGCTCGATCTCTCCGCCCTCCCCGCCCGCGAGCTGCGCCGCATCCCCACCTCCTCCTGGCACCGCCTCCGCCAGTTGGCGGAAACCAGCGGCTGCACCCTGCTCGCCCTCACCCCCGCTCCCCTCATCCCCCGCGCCGCCCTGCGGCTCACGCTCACCCGCGAGTTCACCCTCCGGCACCTCGACCTCTCCCGCACCGATCTGCTCGCCGAAATCCGCACCGAAACCACCCGCCGCCGAGCCCGCACCGCCTGACCGCCGAAGTTCCAAGTGAAAAGTGCCAGTTTCCAAGCCGCCCTTCCGGAGCACGGACATTCCTGTCCGTCTCCCTCTCCCTTGGAACTTGGAACTTCCTATCTCGCCCTCCATCTCCCGGCCCTGCCGCTCGAAGCGCTTCTCCGACACCAGCCGGAAAAGCGCTTCCAGCCCCATGCCGTGCTTTCCCCGCCCATCGACCACGGCGCTTCGGTGGTCGTCCACTGCAACCGCCCCGCCACCCGCCACGGCGTCCATCCCGGGCTTTCCCCCACCCGCGCCCTCGCCCGTTGTCCGGGCCTGCGGTTCCTCGACCGCGATCCCGACGCCGAAGCCACCGTCCTGCGCGACCTCCTCCAACTCGCCGAATCCCTCACCCCCGACTTCGAACTCACCACCCCCGACACCCTCGTTCTGGGGGAATTGGGGATTGCGGATTGCGGATTGCGGATGAATGCGGAAGTCGGAGTTGCCGGGCTTCTCCAATCCGCAATCCCCAATCCCCAATCCGCAATCGAGCGCCTCGGCCTCCCCGCCCACCTCGCCACCGCCGCCACCCCCGACCTCGCCCACCTTTTCTCCCTGCACCCGTCCACCAGCCACGCCCTCGTCTTCCGCGGCGCCGAGTTCCGATGGAACTCCCATCACAAGACCGCGGACTTCAGTCCGCTTGCCCATCTCCCCCTCCCGCTCCTCCAACGGTTCCGCAATTTGGAACTTGGAACTTGGCATTTGGACCTTCTCCAACAGTGGGGCCTGCGCACCCTGGCCGACCTCGCCAGGCTGCCGCGCCAGGATCTCGCCGAACGACTCGGCCCCGACATCGCCGCCATCCACGACCTGCTTCACGGCAAGCCCCGACGCCTCCTGCGTCTCTTCCGGCCTTCCGGGTCCGTCGTTTCCGCGATCGATCTCGAACATCCCGTCGATCGCTGCGAACCGCTCGTCTTCCTGCTCAAGCGATCCCTGCACACCCTCTGCGCCCGGCTCGCTTCCTCCTACCGCGCCGCCTCCAACATCGGCCTCGAGCTGGA